>CAYRII010000001.1:0-41636 GCA_964424245.1 uncultured Terriglobales bacterium
CCGGCGCTTCCACCAGTGGGTAAAGAAGGCCCTGGTCATCTTTCCCTTCGAAGAGCAGTGGTACCGCGAGCGCGGTGTGGACGCCGAATTCGTCGGACACCCGCTGGCCGACCGCCCGCCGCCCTGCATCACGCGCAGCGACTTCGCCGCCGCGCATGGATTGGATCCGCAGAAGCCCTGGATCGCGCTTCTGCCCGGCAGCAGGCAAAAGGAAGTGGCCATGAACCTGCCGGAGCTGCTGAACGCGGCCGCCAGGCTGGGCCCGGCGCATGAATTCCTTTTGCCGGTGGCTTCTTCTCTCGATGAAGAATGGATGCAGTCCCGCATCTGCGCATCGCGCGCCAGCGTACATCTGGTGAGCGACGCCGCCGCGGCGCTGGCGCACTCCCGCGCCGCCGCTGTGGCCAGCGGAACGGCCACCGTCGAAGCCGCGCTCGCGGGCACGCCGCTGGTCGTCGTGTACCGCGTGACCCCGCCCACCTGGATTCTGGGCCGGCGCCTGTTGCGCGTGCCTTTTATCGCCATGCCCAATCTCATCGCCGGAGAGGAAATCGTGCCCGAGCTGATTCAGTCTGATTTCACCGCACACAACGTAGCGGAAAGGCTGCGGGTGCTCCTGGAAGACGGCCTCGCTCGTGAGACAATGCTGGCCGGGCTGGCCCGGGTGCGGGAGCGGCTGCACGGCGGATCGCAGGCTGCTCGCCCCGCCGCGGAGCGTGCTGCGGACGCGGTTTTGCGCGCGCTTCTGCCCGGCGCGTCCGGAGTAAGTGCATCTTTTCCGGGAAAGATCTCATCGTAGAGTTGTGCGGCGTTTGCAGGAGAGAACAATCCAGATGACACTGTTTCGCAAGCACGCAGGGAGAATTCTGTTCCTACTCGCCGCCCTGGCCTCGGTGGCGCTGGCCCCGCTGCCCGCGCGCGCGGCGGAACGTCCCCGGCTGCGCGTGGACCACTACGACATTCAGGCCGAGCTCTTCCCCGCCGAGCACCGCCTTCAGGCGCGCGCCGAAGTCACCTTCACCGCGCTCGATGATATCTCCATCGCCGTCTTCGAATTGCACAACGGCCTGCGCCCCACGCGCGTGCTCGATGCCGAGGGGCACGAGCTCTCCGTGGAGCGCGTCACCCAGGATTCCACCGTGCGCGTCATGCTGCCCGCCGGCCTGGCACGCGACGCCAGCACCTCGCTCACCCTGGAGTATGAAGGCGTGTTGCGCTCCGCGGATGACAGTCCCGTCTGGGGTTTGAAGCTGGCTTCGATCGATTCGGACCTCTCCTACCTTCTCTACGCCGGGCGATGGTTTCCAGTGAGCGGCTATGCCATCAACCGCTTCACTGCCAGAATGCGCATCACCGTTCCCGAGGGCTACTCCGTCGTGGGCAGCGGCAGCACAGGTCTCGCCGCCGCCGTTGTCGCCGAGCCTCCGCCTGCGCCGCCTGCCAAGCGCGGCCGCAAGCCCGCCCCGCCGCCGCCGGCGCCCACAGCAAAGGTCAAGAAAAACACTTTCGCATTCGCCTGGACCAAGCCCGGCTTTCCCGGAACCATCATTGCCGGCCGCCTGGTGGAGACCAGGGTGGACGCCGGTGGCGTGGACGTGCGCGTGTATTTCCGCCCGCAGCACCAGGCGCTGGCCGCCGCTTACGGCGACACCGCAGCCAAGGAGTTCGTGGTCTTTTCCTCGCAGTATGGCCCAGCGCCCTCCACGCGGCTGAATGTGGTGGAACTGCCGGACGACACCGTGCCCATGGCATGGGCGCCGGAAATCGCGGCGCTGGCCTCGCGCGCCATCAGCGAGAACACCAACTATCGGCTCCTGGCCAACTCCGTTGCCCATCAGTGGTGGGGCGTCTCCGTCAGCCCGCAATCCATGAGCGACGCCTGGCTCACTGAAGGCTTTGCCCGCTACTCCGAAGCGCGCTACGTGGAATTTGCCGCCGGGCAGGCCGGCCTCGAGGAGGTCATGCGCGACACCGCTGTCGGCGCCCTGGCCTACGATGCCATCCCCCTTTCCAGCGCCGGTCGCCTCGAGCCTTTCTCGCCCGAGTTTCAATCGTTGGTCACCGAGAAAGGCGCCATGATCCTCAGCATGCTGCGCTGGGTGATGGGCGACGCCCCCTTTGACCAGGCCATGCGCGACTTCGCCACCCAGTTCGCCGGCAAGGCCGCCACTGCAGAGGATTTTCGCCGCATCGCCGAAGTGCATCACACCGACCGCCTCGGTCCCTTCTTCACCCAGTGGCTGGATTCCACCGGCGCCCCGGAGTTCAAGAACAAGTACACGGTGTACCGCGCGCAAAAGGGATTCCGCATTGTGGGGGAAATCTCCCAGGACCTAGACCTGTTCCGCATGCCCGTCGAGTTGCGCATCGATACCGACGGTCCCACCGAGATTCGCCGCGTGGAAGTGGTGGGCACCAGCTCTCCCTACGCCGTGGAAGTCTTCACCAAGCCGCGCCGCATCCAGATCGATCCCAACAACCGCCTGCTCAAGAACACGCCCGAGTTGAAAGTGCGCATCGCCATTCTGCGCGGCCAGCAACTGGCCATGCAGGGCGCCCTGGCGGAATCTCTTGCCGAATATCAGAAGGCGCTGGAGTCCAACGCCAACAGCTCGCTGGCGCACTATCGCATCGCCGAGGTCTTCTTCCTGCAGCGCAACTACCAGGCCGCCGCCAACTCCTATCGCGACTCTCTCAACGGCGACGGCGAGCCTCGTTGGACCGAGGTCTGGAGCCACATCCAGTTGGGCAAGATTTATGACCTCACCGGACAGCGCGAACGCGCCACCAACGAATACCGCCAGGCGCTGGCCACCAACGACAACACGCAGGGCGCCCAGGACGAAGCGCGCAAGTACCTCGGCACCCCCTACGAGCGCGAGCGCACCAGCGACAGCTTGAGCAATACCAGCTAGTCTCTTGTTTGCAAAACGCCGGCCTGGCGTGCGAACCGCAGGCCGCTGAGTGCGCCGGCGTCCACACCCCGCGCCAGCACCAGCGCATGGAACGTCTCTCCCATGCCCGCGGGCGTCACCAGGTGTTTGAGCTGCAGAGCCACCTTGGCGCGCTCCTGGGGCAGGCGGCACTCCTCCAGGGCGTCGGCAAACTGGCTCTCCTCGCCAATCCCCATCAGGAACTGTGACTGCGTTACCAGGCCCAGCGGTTCCAACCCCGCGGCGTGCGCGCTTCCTGCCAGCGCCGAAAAGTTCACATGCGCGGTCAGGTCCTGCTCGCCCGGCGCGGCATAGGGATCGGCCGACGCCGTGTGTCCCCGGTAAGCCATCACCGTCCCCCGGTGGCGCCCCGCCAGCAACTCTTCGCGCGTGTATCCATAGTCCACAAACACCGCAAAGCCGCGCCGCACCCTCGCGGCCAGTTTCGCCATCCAGCGCATTGCTTCCAGCCCGGCCTCTACGCGCTCGCCGGCCTCCGGATGCACGGCGTAGCGGTCCAGATACTCCAGCACCTCGGCCGACGGCGGCGCAAACGCTTCCAGCAGTCTGCCTGCGCGCGCCTCCAGCCGCACCGCACCGCGCGCGTCCACCACCTCCACCGGCAGGGCATCAAAGAACTCATTGGCGAAGACGATGGCCGCCTCTGCGATCTCTGCTCCCGGCAGCTCCGCGTCAGAGATAACCATAGCCTGACCCTTGCCGATAGCGGCTTCCAGCCGGCGCTCCAGCCCCTTGCGCAACTCCGCTGAGCGCTCCACCAGCAGATAGCGCAGCGCGCCATGGAACCGGGGAAACTTTTTTCCCGTCCAGTCCAGCACGTCGCGCGCGAACAGGCCGCGCCCCGGACCCATCTCCACCAGGTCCAGCCGGTCGGGTGAGCCCAGCGCCCGCCACATCTCCTCGAACTGGCGCGCCAGCAACCGTCCGTAGAGCGCGTGCACGTCGCTCGCGGTGTAGAAGTCGCCCGCGCGGCCGAACTTCTCTCCGGCGCGCGCGTAGTATCCGTGCTCGGGGTGATAGAGGCACAGCTCCATGTAGCGCGCGAACGGCATGCCGCCGCTGCGCCCGATTTCTTCTTCGATCTCCCGCCGCAGGCTCACCGGGGCATGGTCCAGTTGCGTTCGTCGCGGTTCTGCGGCGTGCGCGTGAACATCTCAATTAGGTAGTCGTGCAGGCAGTCGAACAACTGGCGCTGGAAGGTCCACTCGAACTGCGCGTGGTCGAGATCGCGCGGATGCAGCGCGAAAGCATAGGTGTGCACCTTCACGGCAGGGTCTTTGAAGCGGATCAGGACTTCCACTCCCTCGCCCGCCTCGCGCGCGTCAAACTCCAGCAGCGGATGCTCGTAGAGCCGCAACTGTTCGCGGACACGCTCCAGCCGGGATGGCGGAGAGTCTGGGGTCACGCTCCCATTCTAAAGCGGCCGGGCCCTGCCTTGCGGCAGGGCCCGGAGTGAGGAGGAGGAACAAGCTATTCGTAGCGCAGCGCTTCGATGGGGTCCAGGCGCGCCGCTTTGATGGCCGGCAGCATCCCGCTGACGATGCCCACAATCCCCAGAATCACCGTGGCCACCAGCAGCGTCATGGGATCGATGACCAGGCTGATGTCGCCCGCCTCGGCGTTTTGCGCGATGGCGCTGTACAGCGTCAGCGAGCCCACCGCGAACGAGACCAGGTAGGCGATCAAAACTCCCAGCACGCCTCCGGCAAAGGTGATGGCCAGCGCCTCCGCCAGGAACTGGAAGAGGATGTGCCGCTTCTGCGCTCCCAGCGCTTTTTCCACGCCGATTTCCCGCGTGCGCTGCGTCACCGACACCAGCATGATGTTCATCAGCCCCACGCCGCCGATGCCCAGCGTCAGCGTCCCGATAAACGCCAGCAGCACCTTCAACCCGGTGGAGATGATGTGAAACTGCGTCAGGTCCTTCAACTGGTTCCACACGAAAATCGCGCGCCGGTCCTTGGGATTAAAGCCGTGCAGCGTGCCCAGCGAGGCGCGTATTTCGCCCTCCACCTTTTCGTAATCCATGCCTTCGTAGTCCAGGAAAATGCCGTTCAAGTAGTAGGTGTCTTTCAGGTCGCCCATGGCCGTGAGGGGGATGTACACCTGCGTGTTGATGTTGTCGTTGCCCTCCTGCATCTTGGGCTTGGCCACGCCGATCACCTCAAAGCTCAAGCCGTCGAGGCGCACCGTTTCCCCCAGCGGATATTGCCCGGAAAACAGCTTGATCTTGGACTCCGAGCTCAGCACCACCACGCGCGCCCGCGAGTGCAGGTCGCCTTCGCTGAGGAAGCGGCCCATGTCCATCTCCACGTTGCGCACCTTGCCGTAGTCGGGATACGTCCCAATCACTTCCCAGTCGAAGTTGCGTACATCGCGCTGCGCGTTGCCCTGCTTGTTGGACATGGGAGCAATGTGCTTCACCACCGGCACGGTGCTGCGGATGCGCTCCACATCGTCCATGGTGAAGCGGATCTGCGTGCCCGCCTTGGAGCCTCCGGCCTGCAGCGACGTGCGCCCGGGAAACACGCCGATCAGCGTGGTGCCGAAGTTGGCGAAGATGTTCTCGATGGCGCGCTCGAATCCCGCTCCGTAGGCCAGCAGGAGCACCACCGTGGCAATGCCCCAGGCCATGCCCAGCATGGTTAGGGTGCTGCGCCCGCGGTTGTGCCGCAGTGAACTGTAAGCCTGTCCCCACAAGTCTCGAAACATCGTTCCGCCTTTCCTGCCTCCTGCTTCCTGCCTCCTGCCTCCTGCACCCTACTCTTTGCGCAGCGCTTCCACGGGCTGCAGCAGGGCCGCCTTGCGGGCCGGGTAAAGGCCGGCGATGATGCCCGCCAGCGAGAGAGAGAGTACGGCGATGGCCGCCGAGGAAGGCGCCAGCCGCGGCGTGTCGAACCCCTCCGGCGCCGGCAGCAGCGCGAGCAGCCACATCAGCCCGGCGGCTCCCACAATGCCAATGGCCCCGCTCAACAGCGTGAGGAACGAGCCTTCCAGGAAGAATTGCATCAGGATGCGGCGATTGGTCGCTCCCACCGCCTTGCGCAGGCCGATTTCCCGCGTGCGCTCGCTCACCGACACCAGCATGATGTTGATCACGCCGATGGCTCCCAGCATCAGCGTCACCAGCCCCACGCTGCCCAGGAAGAGGTTCATGGCGCTAAAAATCTTTCCAATCGTCTGCTGCGATTGAATGGTGTCCCAATCAAACCACGCGTCTTCCACGCGGTAGTCGAATCCCTTCCGCCGGGCAATGATCTTGCGCACCTCGGTGCGTGCTTCGCCATGGTCGCCGCGCGCCTTGGGCCGGTAGTTGATGTAGGTAATGCCTGCCGCGCGGTTGTCTCCCTTCAGCGGAAAATACGTGCGCATGGTGTTGAAAGGGACAAAGATGCGCATGTCGGTGGCGCTCGATTCGCCGCGCATCTTTTCCACCACCCCAATCACCTCAAAGCGCACGCCGTTCAGCAGAATGGTCGAGCCCAGCGCCGGCCACCCGGGAAACATGTTGCGCCGCATCTCGTCGCCCACCACCGCCACAAAGCGCCCCTGCTCGTCGTCCAGCTGGTTCAGCCAGCGCCCTGACGAGATAGGCATGTAGCGAATGATGTTGTAATTGGCGGTCACGCCGAAGACCTGCCCGTTGGTGCTGCTGAATTCGCTCACCGCGCGAATGTCGCCGCGGTTCAGCACGGGAGCGATCTCGCCCACGTAGCGCGCCTCGTTCTTGATGGCCTCGTAATCCCCATAGTCCAGGAAAAACGGCCGCATGGAAGAGTGGCTGCCCTCCACCGCCGGGATCCGCCCCCCGAACATGAACATGATGTCTTCGCCGATGGTGTCCAGCTGCTTTTTGTTGCCCGAGCGGAAGCCCTCGCCTAGGCCCACCAGCAGCAGCAGCGAGCCCACACCCCAGGCGATGCCGAACATGGTGAGGAACGACCGCAGCTTGTGCGCCCACAGGGTGCGCAACATCTGCGTGAATGTGTCGAGGAGCATGCGCATGATGATACTCTGGAATACGCAGGCCGGGCCCCCGGTGTTCCCGGAAAAAACGCGAAAGCCCCTGCCTTCCTCCACTTAGACGTCCAGAGGGCCGTTTTGTTTCCCGGTTCGTTTCGCCGCCTGCTGCCAGTCGTCCACGCGCCCGCTAACCTGCCGAAGGTCACACAATGGCCGCGCTCGACCAACCCGTTTGGGACGAAGTGCCGCCAAACGGGGACCATCCGCCGTTTTTAGGGGACCCATGCGCCAACCGCCGGGCTTGTTAGGTGCACGTCCAATTCAGGGAAGTCCAGGCCCTGCCTGCTGGATCTCATTACTTGCCGTCATGCTGAGCGAGAGAGGGCGCCCGCGCGTTTTCTCCGGCGCGGGAATCCCGAGCGAAGCATCTAGGGTTTGCCTTCCCCGGACATAAACAGTGCCATGCCATCTCCTGATTGTTCTCGTAGGGCATAATTTCAGGCGTGCCGCCTCAACGCCCCGAAAAATGCGCGCTTTAGCCCCTGAGGGCCTTGCGCAGCTTGCGGGAAATCGCTTGCATCTTGACATCACTGCGAATTGGCGCTTAAATCCCGGCCGTCGCCGAGACTCGGGAAACTCCGCATCGCCTGCGGATCAATCGAATCCTTGTGATGCGTCAGGAACACAACCTTTAGGAGGCAATCCATGGAACTGGGAGCTTTCTCTGTCAGCCTGGCGGTAAAAGATATCGAGGTGTCGAAGCTCTTTTACCAAAAGCTGGGTTTTACGGTTTTCGCAGGAGATCAATCGCAGAATTGGCTCATCATGAAGAATGGCGCCCACGCCATTGGGTTGTTTCAAGGCATGTTCGACAACAACATTCTCACCTTCAACCCGGGCTGGAGTAGCGAGGCTCAGCCACTCAAGGAGTTCACGGACATTCGAGAGTTGCAGCGCCAGCTCAAAGCTCGTGGCGTAAACATGATTGCAGAAGCAGACGAAAGCTCCACCGGCCCGGCCAGCCTCATGATTGTGGATCCGGATGGAAACACGATTCTGTTGGATCAACACGTTTAGGCAACTTGGCGGTTGGAGTTTCTGTTTGCGCAGCGACGCATAACAATGCCTTGCAGCGGACGCGCCGGACGGCGCGCCGCTGAAGGCGAGCGTCGGCTCCTCAACAATCGCCGCCAAGAACGGCTATTCCCGACAACTGTCGGCGGCGATGCTGCCACCGCTGGAACTCGCCCATCAAATAGTCGGGGATCGCCGCCGAAGCAAGTCTCTGAAACTTGCAGGATTTGCCTCACGTTTGGCAGATCGGTCCTGCCTCGTCGGCTAGTGTCTACGAATGCCTCTCCCGCACGAGGCTCGCCACGCACTTGGCCGTATTACGGGCAACTCGTCCTTTTGCAGTAACATGAGCCACCCCGATGGAGCGGGCCGGTATGGTCGGACGCGCAATTTCCCATTACAAAATCCTCGAGAGGCTGGGTGAGGGCGGGATGGGGTGTGGACCTGCTTCCTCAATCTCTTCTAAAGCAACAACTTCCATCATTCTGAGTTAGACTGAAGTTCCAGGGAACAGTAGGAGGCAGCGCTTGACACCCGGCGTGCATCCAATCTCCCAACGACCAGGTTCGGCGGTAGGAAACAACAAAATAAGGGGGAAATTCAAGTGAAGAGTCTAGCTGAGTTCAACCGTGTCCAGGTGATCTTGGCACTCGCTGCTGTGGCTTTCTTGCCCACGGCTCTTTGGGCGCAGGAGCAGGGCGAGGACCAGCCGGCTGTGACGCTGCAGGAAGTGAAAGACCGCCTGAAGGAGAACAAGAAGTTTCTGGAAGAGGCGCGTACGCGTGGGAAGGCGGGCGATGCGCCCGGATTGCAGGTCGCCCTCGACAACTACAACCGCGGCATGGAAGGTCTGGATAAGGCTCTCCGCCAGGACCAGTTCGAGGGTGACGAGTTTGCGAGCGTGGACGCCCTGGAGCGGGTTGAGAAGGCGACTCGCAAGCACGGCGAGATCCTTGCCGATCTTTTGAACAAGGTGCCGGAGCAGGCTAAGCCCGCCATCGAGGGCGCCATGGAGGTCTCTCAGCGGGGCCGCACCACGGCGCTGGCGAAGCTTGCGAATGCGCGCGCCCAACGGGACGCGGCAAGGGTGCGTCATGAGCAGGCCGGACAGATGGGCGCAGGGAACCGGCCCGCTACCGCCGGTCCGCCCAGCGGTGTCGGTCAGCCGGGCGGCGTGGGAGGTCCACCCAGCGGCGTAGGACAACCCGCAAAAGCCGGTCCGCCCAGTGGCAAGCCGGGCCCTCATTAGAAATGCATAGGGGGGTGCCAGCGGCTTGCGCCCCCTCCTCACTCCCCTGATTCTCAAGTAGCTGCCCAGAGCATCGGCACAATGGTACCCGGGAAGGGTTCCTTCGCCGGCATGGTGTACCCTCGTTCGCGCCGTGCGCTTCGGCGGTAACGTGGGAGGCTAGACCAGCTAATTACCGCGCGCCCGGTAAAGGGAATCTCCACTTTGCCTCGACGGGGCCTGGAGAAGATGTCGCCGTCCTCGTAATAGCGGGAGAAAAAGGTATAAAGGTCGTTGTAGACGCTCGCGTGTAACTCTTCGGCTACGCGCCCAGCTTTGGCTTTCTGCTCCGGTCGAGGCCAGTACCCTAAGTCGTCAAGTGGACGATTAACGGCCTTCTCGGAAACTGAAAGGTCAGTGCGTCGAAACCAGTGCTTTCAGCTCTGCAAAGTCGTAGACATGCCTCGTCTTCTAAATCCTCGTCTTCTAAATCAATGACTTCCAAGATATGAGCAGAACAGGGGCCAGCACTAACCCGCTACCAGGCAGCGCGCGCACGAGAGTCAATGAGGACTATGGCAGGCGACAGCATCGGACTGCCCTCCTGCCGCCCCAATTTTCTGCTTGACAATGGCCCTTCTTGTTTGATATCATGTATTTTTGTTGCTTATCACTACGCTAAGTCTAGTATTTCCACGATTTTCCCCGTAACCCCTTTCAGGAGACGAATTTACCGCCCCGTTTTCGCTAACTTGATGATTCCGGCTATTTTGCGAAAACAGGGGGGAGGGGGGTACCGAGGCCGGCTACTTGGCCGGCTTCTGCTCGGGATATTCGTAGACGCCCCGGCCGCTCTTGCGCCCCAGGCGGCCGGCCTTGACGTACTGCACCAGCAGCGGCGCCGGGCGGAACTTTTCTCCCAGCGACCGGTGCAGGTATTCCAGGATGTGCAGGCGCGTATCGAGCCCCACCAGGTCCACCAGTTCGAAGGGCCCCATGGGGTGATTCAGCCCCAGCTTGAGCGCCTTGTCGATGTCCGCAGCCGTGGCCACGCCCTCCTGCAGCATGTAGAAGGCCTCGTTGCCGATCATGGCGTTGATGCGGCTGGTGATGAAGCCCGGCGACTCCTTCACCACCACCACTTCCTTGCCCATGCGGCGGCCCACATCGACCGCCGCGGCCAGGGTTTCTTCATCGGTTTCGAGGGCGCGCACAATTTCCAGCAGCTTCATCTTGTGCACGGGATTGAAGAAGTGCATGCCCAGGCACCGGGGCGCGCGGTAGGTCACCGAAGCAATCTCGGTCACGCTCAGAGACGACGTGTTCGACGCCAGAATGGTCGCCGGCGGGCAAATCTTGTCCAGCAGGGTGAAGATCTCGATCTTCGACTCGATTTCCTCGGGCACGGCCTCAATCACCAGGTCGGCGGCGCGCGCCGCTTCTTCAATCGACGACGCGTACTCCAGGCGCCCGAGCGCAGCGTCGGCTTCGGGACGCGCCACCTTGCCCAGTTCCACTGCCTTGTCCATGTTGGCGCGGATTTCGCCCTCCGCGCGCCTCAGGCTCGCAGGCAGGATGTCCTCGAGGATGGTGCGGTAGCCGCCCAGCGCGGCGGCATGCGCAATGCCGCGGCCCATGATGCCCGCGCCGATCACCGAGATGGTGCGGATTTCCGCCATCACTGCTCTCCCTGTTCCAGTTTTTCCAGCACCGAGAGGTAGCTGGGATCGGAGCGGCGCATGTACTCCGCCAGTTGCGAGCGCTCTTCCTGGGTCATGAAGGGAAAGTTGGCGGTAATGCGCCGCAGCGTGGCCGCGATGTCGTCCACGTAGTTCATCATGCGTATGATTTCGCCGGTTGTCACCGTGATGGCTCCTTCCTGCGCGCGCGCCGCGAAAAGCGCAGCGCCGGCGGGAAAATGAATCCGTATTGTGCGCGACCCCGCGTTGCGGAGTAAAGCAGCGCTGCCGGAAATCCCGGGCTGCGCGATAATAGCAGCATGCTGCGCGATCCCAGCCTGGTACCGCTTTCGCACCAGCACCAGCACGCGCTGGCGCTCTGCGTCTTCCTGCACCGCGCCCGCGAGGCCGGCGCGCCGGACCTCGCGCACTGGAACCAGGAGATTGCGCGCGCCTTCGAGCAGGATATCCACGCGCACTTCGAGGCCGAAGAAAACATCCTCTTTCCCGCGGCGCGCAACGTCTCCGCGCTGGTTCCGCTGGTGGAAGAGCTGCTCGCCGAGCACGCGCTCCTGCGCGACTATGCGCAGCGTGCCGCCTCAAGCGAGCTCGAGGCTGATGACCTGCCGGCTTTCGCCGCCCTGCTCGACGACCACATCCGCAAAGAGGAGCGTCAGCTCTTCGAGCAGATGCAGGAAGCGCTTCCCGGGGAAACGCTCGCGCAGTTGGGCGCGGCCATCCGCGATCTGCTGACCGCGCGCGGCGCGGGCGCAGCCTGCGCTCTGCCCTTACGCAAATCCTGAGCGGAATTCAGGCGGAGAACTCTTCGTCCTCGGCGGCAACGGGCGGGACTTCCGGCAAGCGGTCGGCGACCTCGGTCATGGCGGCCAGCTTGCGCGCCAGCTTCGCCGTGAGCGCGCGCTGCGTGAAGCGCCAGCACCAGTTGCCCCTGCTGCGGCTGGGCACGTTCATGCGCGCCTCGCTGCCCAGGCCGAGCACGTCCTGCAGCGGAACGATGCACAGGTCGGCCGGTGAATCGAGCGCGGCGCGGATAAACGCCCAAGGCATGCCGTCGGCGTCGGTGCCCAGGTAGGCTTCCGCCTGGCGCTTCACCTCGGCGCTGGCGCCGTTGTTCCACCAGCCCAGCAGCGTGTCGTTATCGTGCGTGCCGGTGTAAACCGCGGTGTTGGTGTCGTAGCGGTGCGGCAGGTAGATGTGCGCGCCGGGATTGTCGAAGGCGAACTGCAGCACGCGCATCCCGGGAATGCCCAGCCGGTGCCGCAGCGCGTGCACCTCGTTGGTGATGTAACCCAAGTCTTCGGCCAGCAGCGGCAGCTCGCCCAGCGCGTTGCGCAGCGCGTGGAAGAACGCGTCCCTGGGACCGTCCACCCAGCGGCCGCGCGTGGCGTCCGGTTCCTGCGCGGGGATTTCCCAGTACTGCTCGAAGCCGCGGAAGTGGTCGATGCGGACCAGGTCGCAGGTGGTGAGCGCGTGGCGCACGCGTTCCACCCACCAGTCGTAGCCGCGGGCGGCGAGCACGTCCCAGCGATAGAGCGGGTTGCCCCAGCGCTGGCCGGTGGCGCTGAAGGCATCCGGCGGAACCCCGGCGACGGCTTCCGGCTCGAGGTTCTGGTCCAGGCGAAAGATCTGCGGGCGGCTCCACACGTCGGCGCTGTCGTAGCTGACGAAGATGGCGAGGTCGCCGAGAATGCGGATGCCGCGGCGGCGGCACTCGGCGTGCAGCGCGCGCCACTGCTCGAAGAAGAAGAACTGCACCACGCGCCCGAGCTCCAGTTCGGAGGCCAGCTCGGCGCGGGCCAATTCGAGCGCCGCAGGATCGCGGCGCGCCAGCTCGCGCGGCCAGCGGTTCCATGCCGCTTCCTGGTGGCGCCGGCGCAAGGCATCGTAGAGGACAAAGTCCTCGAGCCATCCCGCCTGCTCGAGGGAAAAGCGCGCCAGGCGCTCGCCATCGGCGGGCCCGGCGTGCAGCAGGAAGTTGCGCGCGGCCTCTTCGATCAGCGGCATCTTGCGCGCGCGCACGGCATCGTAGCGCACGCGCGAGACCACGCGCGGCAGTTTGCTGAGGCGCGCTGCAGGAAGCCAGCGGCGCTCAACCAGCCGCTCCACGCTGATGCAAAGAGGATTGCCGGCGAAGGCGGAGGTGGCGGAGTACGGCGAGTTGCCGTAGCCCACCGGACCGAGCGGCAACACCTGCCACAATCCCTGGCGCGCGCGGGAAAGAAAGTCGAGAAAGTCGTAGGCTGCCGGGCCAAGGTCGCCGAGGCCGCCGCGCGAGGGCAGCGACGTGGGATGCAGCAGGATGCCGGAAGTGCGCGCAAAAGGCATGCCAGGGTCACCAGGGCTCAGCCTGTGTTACGAAAGCCGGCGAGATGCAAACGCGGGCGCCCTAAATCCCGCTGCGCCCGAGGGGCGAAGCCAGGCGTTCCAGTTCTTCCTTGTTCTTGCGGATGCGCCCTTCCTTTTCCATGCGCTCCACCAGGCCGGAGACAAACACTTCCATCAGGTTAGAGCGCTTGCGGGCCAGCAGCTGTTCGCGGATCTGCTCCTTCTCACTCGCCATCTCGGATGCTTGCGCTTCCTGCTTCTCCAGGATGGCAAGCACCACGCCGCTGCGGCCGGTGTTGATGGGGCCGCTGATCTCGCCCGGCTTCATGGCAAAGGCCACGGAAGCGGGACCGGACATCTGCCCGATGTCGGGAACCTGGCTGGTGGGCGAAACCATCTCGCTGGTGTGAAGCTCGGCGCCCAGTTCTTTCGCCGCCTGGCGCAAGTCGTGCTGGGCGCGGGCGCGGTCGGAAAGCTCGGCGGTCTTCTTCGCCAATTGCGCCGCGGCGCGCTCGCTGCGGAAATCGGACTCCACGCGGGCACGCACCTGCTCATAGCCGGGAGGAACGGAGGGCTGGATTCCGGTGACTTCGTACACCACGAAGCCCGCCTGAATCTGCTCCAGGGCCGGAGGAGCCTTATCGCCGGCGCGGAAGACCGCCTCCATGAACTGCGGCGCAAAGCCGATGCCGGGAAGCTGGTCGGTGCGGGAGAAGAAGTCCGTGTTCACCACGTCCAGTCCGTGCTTGGCCGCGGCCGCGGCCAGCCCCTGTTTCGTGGCCTCGCGTTCCAGGTTGCGCGCCAGATTATCGGCCTCGCGCGCCGCTTTTTCCGCCGCCACCTGCGGCTCCAGCAGGTCACGCACTTCCTCGAGCGGCTGCACGCGCGCCGCGTGGCGCTGCTCCACGCGCAGGATGTGGTAGCCGAACGTGGTCTGGATGGGCTCGCTGAGCACTCCCGGCTCGAGCGTGAACGCGCCCTTTTCGAATTCCGGCACCATGCGGCCCCGGGTCACACCCTGGTAGAGCCCGCCATCAGGCGCGCTGCCGGGATCGTCCGAATGTTTTTTCGCCAGAGCTTCAAAGCTGGCGCCGGCGCGCAACTGCTTGAGCAGGTCTTCGGCGCGGGTGCGGGCGGCGGCCACCGCCTTCTCATCCACTTTGCCATCGGGTTCGGGAGCGGGCGTTTTGACCAGAATGTGGCGCACGTCCACGGTTTCGGGCTGGCGAAACTGCTCGCGACGTTCATCATAGTAACGCTGCAGTTCAGCCAGCGTGACCTGGACCTGGTCGCGGATGCGGACGGCATCCACAACGGCGTAGCGCGCCTTGCGCTTTTCGGGGACGGCATCGGCATAGCGCGCCTTGTTCTGCTCGAAGTAGGCGCGCAGCTCGGCGTCGGCCGGATGGATCTGCTGGGCAATGTGCTCGGTGGTGAAGAGGGCGTAGTCGAACTTCACCTGCGTTCGGGAGCGGAAAAATTCCGCTTCGACCTCGGCGGGAGAGACGTTGACTCCGCCTTCCACCAGCGCGCGCAATTTGCGTATGAGGAGTTCGCCTTTCAGCATCTGCTCGAATTGCGGGACGCCCATCTGGAAGTTCTGCTGCACAAAGCTCTCGTATCCTTCCCGGCCCACGTACTTGCCGCCGGGAAACAACTGCACTCCGAAGCCTCCGGCCTGCAGCTCGGCGCGCAGTTCCTCGTTGGAAACTTGGAGTCCCAACCGGCGCGCCTCCTCCAGCGCGGCCTTGCGCAGGATGAGCTGGTCGGTGGCGCGCTGCAGAAAGAAGGGCATCACCTGCGCCGGGATGTTGCGCGCGAACTGCTGTTGCGCCATGCGGCGGGCCTCTTCCTGCACCTCGCGCAGGGTAACTTCCAGATCGCCCACCTTGGCCAGAACGCCGGGCGAGCCGGCGCCTCCCAGGTCAATCGCGCCCGGGATCAGGGTGACGACCAAGGCGAAGGAAATCAGGAAGAGAAAGACACCGATGAAATACTTCATTGCCTTCTTGGGCGACTGGAAAAAACGGATCATGATTCAGCAGGCTCCGGCTTCGTAGGTGAACATCCGATTATAAATGATGTTTTCGGCGGTTGCGGCGGAGGCGAAGGAGGCAGTGCGCTCAGGCGCGAGTGCCCGTCACATACTGATCCAGAACTTTCTTCCACTTTCCCTGGGCGCGGAGGATGAATTCGACAGCATCGCGCACGGCGCCCTCGCCGCCACGGTGCGGTGTGATCCAGTGGGCCGCCTGCTTCACTTCGCGGCGGGCGTTGGCCACGGCAATGGCCAGGCCGCAGCGCTTCATCACCGGCAGGTCAATGATGTCGTCGCCCACGTAGGCGGCCTCGGCATCCTTCAGCCTTTCCGCCTTGAGGATGGCATCGAGGGCGGCGAGCTTGTCGGCCACGCCCTGGCGCACGTGGTCGAGCCGCAGGTCGCGCGCGCGCAGCGCAACGGTCTCCGAGATGCGCTTGGTGATGACCCCGGTCTTGATGCCGCCCAGGCGGGCCAGGGTGATGGCGGTGCCGTCGTGCGCGTGGAAGCCCTTGGCTTCCACCATGGTGGCGCTGGAGATGGCGAAGCCGCCGGCATCGGCGCGCCGCGCCGCTTCCCCGGCCATGGATTGCACGGCGCCGGCCGGCGCGGGAAACAGCCAGATGCCGCCGTCCGTCAGCACTCCGTCAACGTCCAGCAGCAGCAGCTTGATCTTGCGGGCGCGGGCCTTGGACATGGCTGGCGATTGTAGCAGCGCAGGGCTGGAATCCTGCGCTTTGAAGACTCACAGCTTGCCGGGAACAAATTCCTCAACCAGCAGGCGCGAGATGGCGCGGCAATCGGCGCAGAGCAGCAGGGTTTCCTTGGCATCGGACGCCAGCACGGCGAGGCGCAGGCTCTCGCAGGCGGCGCAGCCGGTGGTGGGATCGGCGGAGCCGGGCTCGACTGCCTCGATGGGCGATTCGCGGTCGAAGCGCCCGGTCTTGGCGGTATTCAGCTCAAACGTGCTGCGGCAGTCGGCGCAAACGTGATTGAAGCAGCACTTGGGCTCGCAGGAGTAGACAATCTCCGCCCCCTGGCAATGCGGGCAGCGCACCAAGTCTCTTAGTGTGAGGGGCACAATCCTGGATTCTAGCCCAAGCCACCTTCGGGCATTCCTGTGAGGCGAAGAATTTGCGAAAGTGCGGGTTGGCGTTCTACAATGCCTGCCATGACTTCCCCGTCGCCGCCGGCTGCGCTTTCCTGGGCCCATCCCCTGGTGCGCGATTGGTTTGTGGGGCGCTTTTCCACTCCCACCGAGCCCCAGGAGCAGGGCTGGCCGCTGATCCTGGCGGGCCGGACCACGCTGATTTCCGCGCCCACCGGTTCCGGCAAGACGCTGGCCGCATTTCTCGCCTGCATTGACCGCCTGGTGCGCAAAGCCGTCGCCGGCAATCTGCAGGACCGCATCGAGGTGCTCTACGTCTCTCCGCTGAAGGCATTGGGCAACGACATCCAGAAAAACCTGGAGGAGCCGCTGGGTGAGATCCTGGCGATGGCGGGCGCGCGCGGGCTGCTGATGCCGGAGATTCGCACCGCGGTGCGCACCGGCGACACGCTGATGCAGGAGCGCCGCGCCATGTTGCGGCGGCCGCCGCATATCCTGGTGACCACGCCGGAATCGCTCTTCATTCTGCTGACGGCGGAAAAAAGCCGCGCGCTGCTGCGCGACGTGGAAACCGTGATTGTGGATGAAATCCACGCCGTGGCTGACGACAAGCGCGGGGCGCACCTGGCGCTTTCGCTGGAACGGCTGGAGGCGCTGGCAGCGCGTCCGCCGGTGCGCATCGGGCTCTCCGCCACGCAAAAGCCCATCGAGCTGGTGGGGCAGTTCCTGACGGGCAGCGGGCGGCCTGTCCCGGCCATCGTGCAGATCGGCCATCGGCGCCAGATGGACCTGGCTGTGGAAGTTCCGCGCAGCCCGCTGGGCGCGGTGGCCTCGAACGAGATGTGGGACGAGGTCTATGACCGCATCGCCGAGCTCGTCGAGCAACACCGCTCCACCCTGGTGTTCGTGAACACGCGGCGGCTGGCGGAGCGCCTTTCCCACAACCTGGTGGAGCGCCTGGGCGAAGAGGCGGTGGCGGCGCACCACGGCAGCCTGGCGCGCAAGCTGCGCCTGGCGGCGGAGAAGAAGCTGAAGGCGGGCGAAGTGCGCGTGGTGGTGGCTACGGCCTCGCTCGAGTTGGGCATCGACGTGGGCACGGTGGACCTGGTGTGCCTGTTGGCTTCGCCGCGTTCCATTGCGGTGGCGCTGCAGCGCGTGGGCCGCGCCGGGCACTGGCGGGGCGCCGTGTCCAAGGGCCGCCTGTTCGCCATGACCCGCGATCAGTTGGTGGAAGTGGCGGCGCTGGTGCGCGCCATCCGCAATGGCGAACTCGACCGGCTGGAGATTCCCGAGGCGCCACTGGACATCCTGGCACAGCAGATTGTGGCCGCCTGCGCCGCCGAGGAGTGGAAGGAAGACGACCTGTTGGCGCTGCTGCGCCGCGCCTATCCCTACCGCGCGCTGGCGCGCGCCGAGTTCGACTCGGTGCTGGAGATGCTGACCGAAGGAGTGGCGGCGAGCCGCGGGCGCTACGGCGCCTACCTGCACCGCGACCGCGTGAACCACCGGCTGCGCGCGCGCCGTGGCGGGCGGCTGGCAGCCATCACCAGCGGCGGCGCCATCCCCGATAACGCCCTTTACACGGTAGTGGCGGAGCCCGACGGCACGATGGTGGGAACCGTGGATGAGGATTTCGCGGTCGAGAGCATGAAGGGCGACATCATGCTGCTGGGCAACACCAGTTGGCGCATCCGGCGCGTGGAATCGGTTGGGCGGGTGCTGGTGGAGGATGCGCGCGGCGCAGCGCCCACCATTCCCTTCTGGCGCGGCGAAGCCCCGGCGCGCACCATGGAACTTTCGGCGCAGGTGGCCGAATTGCGCGCGGAGGTGAGCGCGCGGACTCCCAACCTGGCTCCGGGCGCGCCCCTCCAAAACTCTCCGGAAGCCGCCGCGGCGGCGGCGTGGCTCTCGCAGGAGTGCGGGCTGGATACCGCAGGGGCCGAACAGTTTGTGGAGTACATCATCACCGGCCGCGCCGTGCTGGGTGCAGTGCCCACGCAAACCACCGTCATCGCCGAGCGCTTCTTCGACGAAGGCGGCGGCATGCAACTGGTGCTGCACGCGCCCTTCGGAGGCCGCATCAACAAGGCCTGGGGGCTGGCGCTGCGCAAGCGCTTCTGCCGCTCCTTCAACTTCGAGCTGCAGGCTGCGGCCACCGACGAGGGACTGAACATCTCCCTGGCGGAGCAGCACAGTTTTCCCCTGGCGGACGTCTTCCGCTTTCTGGCGCCGGAGAGTGTGCAGGAGGTGCTGGAGCAGGCGGCGCTGGCTTCGCCCATCTTCGCAACGCGCTGGCGCTGGGACGCCTCGCGCGCGCTGGTCCTGTTGCGCTTCTCCGGAGGGCGCAAAGTGCCGCCGCAGATCCAGCGCATGCGCTCCGACGATCTGCTGGCCTCCGTGTTCCCCGATGTGGCCGCCTGCCAGGAAAACATCGCCGGCGACATGAGGATTCCCGATCATCCCCTGGTGCGCGAGGTGATGAAGGACGTCCTTACCGAGGCCCTCGACGTTGAAGGCCTGAAGCAGTTGCTGCGGCGCATGGAAGCGGGCGAAGTACGCACCGTGGCCGTGGATACCCCCGTGCCTTCGGCCTTTTCCCACGAAATTCTGAACGCCAACCCCTACGCCTACCTGGACGACGCTCCGCTTGAGGAGCGCCGGGCGCGGGCCGTGGAGATGCGGCGCGTGCTGCCCGCCTCGGTGCTGGAGGAAGTGGGCGCGCTCGATGCGGCGGCCATCGCCGAGGTCACCGAGGACGCATGGCCGGAGGTGCGCGACGCCGACGAGTTGCACGATGCGCTGTGCAGCCTGGTGGGCCTGCCCTCGGAGGCGGCGCACCCCGCAGGAGGGACTTGCGCGGACCATTGGGGCGGCCACTTCGAGCGGCTGGCAGGCGACGGGCGCGCCGCCCGAGCCGTGTTCGATGCTCGGAGCTACTGGGTGGTGGCGGAACGGGCCAGAACTTTTTCAGCGGTGTTTCCGCAGGCGCAGTTTGAGAGCGTGCTGCCGGAAATCGAGAACACAATCCCGGCGCGCGACGAGGCCCTGCTCGTGATGATCACGGGCTGGATGGCGCACAGCGGGCCGGTGACGGCCACGGAACTGGGTGCGCGCCTGGGCCTGGAAGCGGGCGAAGTCGAGAAAGCGCTGCTGCGCATGGAAGCGTCGGGCGCCATCCTGCGGGGCCATTTCACGCGCGCGCAGCCCGGCGCGGGCGGGGCGCGCGGGATCGAATGGTGCGAGCGGCGGCTCCTGGCGCGCATCCATCGCCAGACGCTGGGCGCGCTGCGCCGCGAGATTGAGCCGGTGACGGCGTCGGTGTTTTTGCGCTGGCTGCTGGAGTGGCAGCATGTGGCCCCGGGCACGGCGCGGCGCGGCGAGCGCGGAACCTTGGAGGCGCTGCGCCAGTTGCAGGGATTCGAAATTCCCGCCAGCGCCTGGGAGCCGCACATCCTGGCGCGGCGCGTGGCGGACTACGACCCTCAATGGCTGGACCAGTTGTGCCTGACCGGAGCGGTGGGCTGGGGGCGGCTCTCGCCGCATCCGGCGACGCTCGAAGACGCCGCCGCGGGCCGCCGGCGCGTGGTACCGACCAGCGTGGCCCCCATTACGTTCTTCGTGCGCGAGGAGGCGGAGTGGATGCTGCCGCGACGCTCTTCCTCCGACGGCGATTCCCTGCGCGGATTGAGCCACGGCGCGCGCGCCGTGCAGGGATTCCTGACTCAGCGGGGCGCTTCGTTTTTCAGCGACATCGTGCGCGGCACGGAAATGCTGAAGGCCGAGGTGGAAACCGCGCTCTGGGAACTGGTGGCGGCGGGAATGGTCACCGCCGACGGGTTCGACAACCTGCGCGCGCTGATCGATCCCCGGCGGCGGGCGGGCCAGGGCACAGGTCGCAGCACCCGACCACGGCACAGCACGGGACGCTGGGCACAACTCCATCCACTGGAGACGGCGGACCACGCGCGCGCCGTGGAGGCCACCTCCCGGATGCTGCTGGGACGATACGGCGTCGTCTTCCGGGACCTGCTGGCACGGGAAACCATCGTACCCGCCTGGCGCGAGGTGTTGATTGCCCTGCGTCGCCTGGAAGATCGCGGTGAAGTGCGCGGCGGGCGCTTTGTGAGCGGCTTCCAGGGAGAGCAGTTCGCCCTGCCCGTGGCCGTGGAGTCGCTGCGCGCCATGCGGCGCCAGGGGACCAATGGAGAAACCGTAACCCTCTCCGCGGCCGATCCATTGAATCTCGTAGGAATCCTGGTGCCGGGTGAGCGTGTTCCCGCGGTTTCAGGAAAGTGGGTCCGCTTCCGGGACGGCGCCGCGGTGGGAGAAAACAATGAAGAAGGCCCGCGCGTGCGGGCCTTCCGTTAGCTGCGCGAAATCGCGTCCGTCGCTACTGGCACACATTCGTCGCGGGACGGTGATAGCCGCGTTGCGCCTCGCCCTGGGGCATGGACTTGCCAGGTTGTAGCGTCCCGTACTCCGGCGTTCCCGAGCAGTGATACAGCCCGGTGCGCGTGTACACCCAGACCTGTACGTTGGGATCTCCCATCGGTTTTACCGCTGCTCGGGTCGGCTCCGGCTTGAAGGCCAGCGCCAGAAGACCAAACACCATCACAAACAGGACGCCAAGAAACATGGCCAAGGCATCTGCCAGTTTGAACGGACTGGCAGGAGCTACAATGCCCACTGCGGGCTTGCGCTCGCTGGGCGTACGCGCCGGCGCACTTCCTGAGGCCAGGGAAGCATCGGAGCTTGCACCGCCGGCTTTCAACACGACGGTTTCCGGCTGCTTGGGCTTGTTCACCTTTTCATATTCCACGATGCGGGCGCCGACGCCAGCTTTGGCGCCGACCGGGGCTTCCAGGCGGACGACCTGGCCCCGGCAGCAAAAGATGCTGGTGGTGTCACCCACGATCTGGCTGGGGAGCGACACGCTAAACTCGATGTTGGATCCTTCGGGAATGCGGGAGTCCAGGAACAGGAATACACCGCGCTCGCTGATGTCGCGCACCAGGCCCAGCACGGTGCCGCCCACTTCGCCATTGTGCCAGCGCACGGCCACGGGCAACCGCACCATGTGACGCCTCAAGGTGCGCTGTTCCAGGTCGGTGTTGACCATGATGGCTTCCGCCCGCCACTTCTGCAGGTTGGGAAGCGATACCTGAATCGTTCCTTCCATCGTTGCCATTTTCCTGAGCTCCTTGCTCGAATGCGCCCCGAATCACGCATCCTGCACAGCTAATTTAGCGAGCGGCGGAGGTTAAGAAAAGATAACCCCCGTAACTCCCGCAAGTTACGTTCGTAAGCTGAGGTAAGTCCAAACCAGACAACAACTTACGTGATTGAAAGCGGGTTTGTTGCCAGGCGGGGAATCTGGTATCGCAGAGGTGTACCGCAGAGGCTGGTCGCAGACAGGTATCGCGGAGGAAAGAAACGAGTTGGTGGACCTGGTCGGGATCGAACCGACGACCTCTTCCATGCCATGGAAGCGCGCTCCCAGCTGCGCCACAGGCCCACGGGAAAAATCGAAAAACGGGGTGACGCAATTGTCTCCAACCGGCGCTGGATAGTCAAACTACAAGGCATCGTTAAGGGCGGCCAACGCCATCCAAGTAGCAGCCGGGTGGGGATGGTGGAACAAAGCGGCGGCCGCAAGTGTCTATTCTTAGGAAGACCCAGGTCTGAAGGCTGGCTACAGCGGTGGCAGGAGCAACGAGCGTGGGCGACATAGCAAGCGCGTTGGGTGGGCGGGCGGAAGAAGCCGTCCTGGTGGCTGAGCTGAAGGCGGGCTCGGAAGGAGCCTACGAATGGCTGGTGGCGCGTTTTCACCAGCCAATCTACAGCCTGATCTATCGCATGGTGAGGGACCCGGCGGATGCAGCCGACACCACCCAAGAGGTCTTCCTGAAGGTCTATCGCGGCATCCATTCCTTCCACGGGGACGCCAGCCTGAAGACATGGATGTATCGCATCGCCATCCGCGAGGCTTCGAACCAGCGGCGCTGGTGGTCGCGGCACAAGGCGCGGGAGACCAGCATTGAGCCGCGCACGAGCACGGAGAGCGGAGCGGAAATGGCGGTGGGGCTCAAGGACACGCTGGCGGACGCTGCCGAATCTCCCTTGGACAATTGCATGCACGAGGAGATCCGCGCGCGCGTGGAACAAGAGCTGCAGCAATTGGCGGAGCCCTACCGCACAACGGTGATTCTGCGCGACATCGAAGAGCTTTCTTACGAGGAGATTGCCGAAGTCCTGAACGTGTCTCTGGGCACGGTGAAGTCGCGATTAATGCGCGGCCGCGACGCGCTGCGGAAGCGCTTGCAGAACTATCACAAGGAACTCGAACCGGGAGCCGGGCTAAGGCGCTGCGCCAAGCGGTGGGAAGCGGATTCGGGAGAGGCCGCCGAGGCGAAAGGCGCGATGAGATGCGAGGTGACGAAATGAACTGCGAAGGGCTGCGAACACAACTTTCTCCTTACCTGGACGGCGCGGTGACGGGCAGCGAAATGCTGGCCATCTCTCGCCACCTGGAGGGGTGCGCGGCTTGCCGGCGGGAATTTGAAGACCTGCGGCGCACCCAGGCCTGGGTTGCGGCGCTGGGGCCGAAGAAGGCGCCTCCGGAACTGGCTGTCCGTTTGCGTGTGGCATTGTCGCGGCAGGCCTCCATGAGCCTGCAGCGGCGCATGGAAGTGGGCATGCTTCGCCTGGAAGACGCGCTCAACGTCTTCATGCTGCCGGCGACGGCCGGACTGGTGAGTTCGGTGTTGATCTTCGGGATTCTGATTGGGCTCTTCGCTGCGCCGGCGCAAGTGGCCGGTGCGGCCGACGTTCCCACCATGCTGTACACGCCGCCGCAACTGAAGGCCTCTCCTTTTCCCCTAGTGGTGAACCCGTCGGGCGGGGAGACGCTGGTGGTGGAAACCTACGTGGACGCGAGCGGCCGCGTGCAGGACTACCGCATCCTGTCCGGCCCGGAGAATACGGAGGAGCTGCGCGCGCAATTGAACAACACCATGATTTTTACCGTGTTCCGCCCGGCAACGTCGTTCGGCCAGCCGGCGCCGGGGCGCGCGGTGATTTCGTTCTCCCGGGTGCAGGTCAAGGGCTAGGGGAAGGCGCAATTGACCCTGCGGCGACGACTCCCGTAAACTTGGCAGGTCAACTCTCCCACCGCGGAAAAGACAATCAGGAGGCGGCGCTGGCCCTACTTTCCTCATCTGTTCGCGTCGCGCTGGTGTGCTCGCTGCTGACCACGGCGGGGCTGGCGCAACTGACCACGCGCGCCACGCTGGAGACGAGCGAAACGCTGTTTACCGTGCTGGCGGCGACGCAAACGTGCGTTCCCGGCGAGGATTCGGACGCTTCCCAGCCCCTGCGTGCAGCGGTAGCGCAAGATGTGGCGCAAGCGGGGAAGGGATCTGCCGCGGCCGCCAAGGCGCAGGCGCAGTTATGCCAGTTTTACCGCGACCACCGGCTGGCCGATCCCGGGCGCAATCTGTCGCAATACATCTCCCTGGCGCTGAACCTCACGGGGCCGCCATCGTTCGCACCCGCCATTAAGGAAGCGGACCTGCCTCCGGATGCGGCCTACGTCCTGGGAGTGGTTCCGCTCCTGGAGCGCTTTTACCAGGATGCCGGAATGGCAGCCGTATGGCAGAAGTACAAGCCCCAGTACGACCACATGGTGGAAGGACTGCACGCACCCGTGGCTCAAATGCTGCTGGAAGCCGACGTGTACCTGAAGCTGCAGTTTTCCGGGTACCTGGGGCGGAAGTTCGCCATCGTGGTGGAGCCGCTGCTGCCTTCAGGCCAGGTCAACGCGCGCAATTACGCTTCCGACTACTACGTGCTGCTCTCGCCGAGCGGAGGCACATTGCGATCCGAGCCCATCCGCCATACGTACCTGCACTACGTGCTGGATCCACTGGCGTACAAGCGCGCCAACGCGCTGCGGCGGCTGGAGCCGCTCCTGGCGACGGTGAGAACAGCGCCGATGGATGACAGCTTCAAGTTCGACATCCTGCTGCTGACCACGGAGTCGCTGATCCGAGCCATCGAGGCGCGGAACCTGGCCGCGGAGCCGGAAGCCAAAAAGAAGCAGACGGAAGCGGCGCGGGAAGCTGTGGCCGAGGCGGCCATGCGCGAGGGCTTTGTGCTGACGCATTACTTTTTCGAGGCGCTGAAAGACTTTGAGAAAGACCCGGTAGGGTTACAGGATGCCTATCCGGCGTTCCTGCGCAACATCTGGGTGGACAGCGAAAAGAAACGCGCCTCCGAGGTAACCTTCGCCTCCCAGGCGACACCCGAACTGGTGCGCACCGCGGCGCCACGTACGGCAGCAGTGCTGGACCGCGCAGAAGAACAGCTCTCCCGCGGGGACGCGCGGGGCGCGCAACTGCTGGCCCAGAAGGCGCTGGAGGAGCGGTTGGAAGACCCGGCGCGGGCCTTGTTCATCCTGGCGCGCGCGGCCACGATGAGCCGCGACATGCAAGGCGCGCGAACCTACTTTGAACGCACCCTGGAGCTGGCGCGCGAACCGCGCCTGGTGGCCTGGGCGCACATTTATCTGGGACGGATCTTCGACTTGCAGGAGAATCGCGAGGCGGCTGTCTCGCATTATCGGGCCGCACTGGCTGCGGGCGATGGAACGCCGGACACAACCCTGGCGGCTGAACGGGGGCTGGAATCACCCTATGCGCCACCCACGCCAAGACCGTAACGCAACATTAACCGGACCACCGCAAAGCGGGTTGCCACGCGGGATCCACGACTAAACCCGAAGGAGACAGAATGACGAAGCAGATTGCAAGGACCCTGGCGATGGCGATGGTCTTGGCGCCCATAGCGATTGCTCAAACCACGGGAGGAACCGAGACGCAGGTCACTGCTCCCGCTCCGCGCAAAGTCCTCCAAGCCAAGACGCAGGAGGAACACACGGCTTTCCTGGCGGCCATGAACGACCCCGACCCGGCTGCGGGCGAAGCGGCGGCCCGGCTGTTCGCAGAACAGTACCCGGACAGCGACCTGAAAGGCATCCTTTTCGGCATGCTCCAGCGCAAGTATCAGGCGGCGGGAAACGAGGAGAAGGTGATGGACATGGGCCGCATGGCGTTGCAGTTTGATCCGGACAACACCATCGTCTTAGTGGTGACCTCCACCCAGATCGCCGAACGAACCCGGGACACCGATCTGGACCGCGACGAGCGTTACGCGGAAGCGGTTCAAATGGCGCAACACGCCATTGACTCGGTTGAAACCGGGCTGGTCCTGGGACCGCAGGTAACGACGGAGCAGGTGGAGTCGGTGAAAAAGGATCTGCTGGCACGGGCCCATGCGGTGCTGGGCATGGTTTCCATGACGCAAAAGAACTATGCCAGCGCCGAAGGCCACTTCCGTACGGCGACGGAGTTGAACCAGGAGCAACCCGACCCTTACATCTGGTACCGGCTGGCGCTGTGCATGGACTACCAGAAAAAGTACGCGGAGGCACTGGTGGCGGCGAATCGCGCGGTGGAATTGGCACCCGCAGGGGATCCGATCAACACCCTGGCGAAGCAGGAGCAGAACCGCCTGACCAAGCTGGTGGCAGCGAGCGCTCCCAAGCCGGCCGCGGAAACCACGCCGAAGAGCCAGCCCTAGCGAGCAGCACCGAGGGTCGGCGTTTGCTGCGATGCGCCGGGACATGAAGCCAGGCAACTCCAACGCGCTAGAGGAGGTGTTGGGACACGTTTTCCTGCGGCCCGAACTGTTGGAACAAGCGCTGACCCACAGCTCGCACGCCCACGAGCGGGAACCGGCCCGCGGCCTAGACAACGAGCAGCTTGAGTTTTTGGGTGATGCGGTGCTGAGCCTGGTGGTGAGCGAGGAACTGATGGAACGCTTTCCGCAACACCACGAGGGGCATCTCTCCCGGATGCGGGCCCACCTGGTAAGCGCCAGCCATCTGGCAGAGGTGGCGGGGCGGATGGGACTGGGCCGGTACCTGCGGCTGGGCCGGGGCGAGGAAAAGAGCGGAGGCCGGAGCAAGTCCGCCCTTCTGGTAAATACGCTGGAAGCCGTCCTGGGCGCTTTGTACCTGGACGACGGCCTGGAAACGGCGCGCACGTTTGTCCGCACCCACATCCTGGAAACTGAGCTGAGGCGCATGGCACGCCGGGCGGCGCAGGGAGAGGCGCTGGCCGACCCCAAGTCGGTGTTGCAGGAGTTCCTGCAGGGTCAGAAGCTGCCGCAACCCAGCTACGCCACGGTGAAGGAAGAGGGCCCGGAGCACAAGAAAATCTTTACCGTGGAAGTGCGCATCCAATTTCCCGGGGGAAACGGAGAGAGGGCGTACCGGGCCAAGGGACCCACCAAGAAGATTGGGGAGCAGGAGGCGGCGCGAAAAGCGCTGAAAAAGCTGAAGGCCGCCGCGGCAACAGCGCCACGCGCACGCTGAGAGCGGCGGCGCGAACGAGGACCAGTGAGCGAACCGGAAACCATGCCGAGCAGCGACCCGGAGCCGCAGGACCATGGCGGCGTGCTGGCTTCCATCCAGTCCGTGGCGGGCACCACGGTGATCGCGGTGTTCATTATCACGTTTCTGGTACAGGCCTTTCAGATTCCCTCCGAGTCCATGGAGAACACGCTGCTGATCGGCGATTACCTGCTGGTGGACAAAGTGCAGTTTGCACCCAAAGGATTCTGGGGAAGGCTCCTGCCCTATCGGGAGGTGGAGCAGGGAGACATCGTGGTGTTCCGCTACCCGGTGCGGCCGGCGGAACACTTCGTCAAGCGAGTGGTGGCGCTGCCTGGAGACCGTTTGCACCTGGAGAACCGACAGCTCTTTGTGAATGGGCAGCCGCTGCTGGAACGCTACACCATCCATAAGGGAACGGGGCGAGACGCATACCGGGACAATTTTCCCAGATCCGGCTCTCCAGCGCTGAACATGGATGCGCGGTGGTGGCAGGAGATGCGCAGGCAAATGCAGGACGGAGAGCTGGTGGTGCCGGAAGGCAAGTTCTTTGTGCTGGGTGACAATCGAGATGAGAGTCTGGACAGCCGCTATTGGGGCTTTGTGCCGCGGGAAAACATTGTGGGGCGGCCGCTCTTGATTTACTGGTCGGTGGACGCCGCACCGGGGAACGGCGCGGCTGCATCCGCAGATGGTACACTTTCTACTGTCGTAAGCAGCGTGACACACCTCATCCAAGGAGCCCGCTGGAACCGCACCTTCCGTATCGTGCGGTGAGAAACCAGCGTGGCGCTCCGAGGAGCAGGACAGCAAGCCCTTGCCCCAGAAAGAAGAAAAACACAGCGAAACCAAGATGGAGTTCCTGGGCTCGATGGCCGTGGTTCTGGCCACCGGTCTGTTCATCATCACCTTTAATCTGCAGGCGTTTGAGATTCCCTCCAGTTCCATGGAGAACACGCTGCTGATCGGCGACCACGTATTCGTGGATCGCATCAGCTACGCGCCGGCCACAGCCTGGACCGGCCCTCTGGTGCCCTACCGCGAGGTGCGGCACGGAGACATCGTGGTATTCCTTTCGCCGGCGGAGTCCGGGCTCTACGTGGTGAAGCGCGTGGTGGGCGTGCCCGGCGACCGCATCCATCTGCGCAATGGCGAGTTCTACCGCAACGGCGAGCCCCAGCAGGAGCCGTACGTGGTGCGGCAGGGCACCTACCATCCATATCGGGACAACTTTCCCATGGTTCCCCCCACAATGGGCAACGTGACGGCGGAGTGGCAGTTCGCTCTGTCGTCCTATATCGACGGAGAAAATCTGGTAGTGCCGGACGGTCAGTACTTCGTGATGGGCGATAACCGCGAAGCCAGCTACGACAGCCGGTACTGGGGATTTGTGCCGCGGGAGAACATCATCGGGCGGCCCATGTTCATCTATTGGTCGTTCGAGACGCCGCCGGGACAGTACACCAAGACCAGCATGAAGGAGCGCCTGGGCCACGCCTTCCACGTAGTGATTCATATCTTCGACCAGACGCGCTGGCGCCGCACCTTCAAGCTGGTGCGCTGATGGCCGCTCGCACCATGGGAAGGCGCGCCGCTGTGGCGCTGGCCGTGTTGGGACTGGCGGCCCTGCTGGGGCCTCCTTTTTTCAACGCCAACCGCTTCAAGGGGCGCCTGGTGTCCGCGATGGAAGCGGCATTGGGACGGCCTGTTGCGGTGGACGAAGTTACCCTGCGACTGCTCCCCCGCCCCGGGTTTGACCTCAAGAACCTGGTGGTATCCGACGTTCCGGAGTTTGGCGCCGAACCCTTGCTGCGCGCCACGGAGGTAACGGCTTCGCTGCGCCTGACGTCGCTGTGGCGCGGGCGCATGGAAATCGCGCACCTCAGCCTGGCCGAGCCCAGCCTGAACCTGGTGCGCTCGGCAGAAGGGCGCTGGAACCTGGAGTCGCTGCTGGCGCACGCGGCGCAGGCACCGGTGGCGCCTACGGGGCTGGTGCGCGCCGAAACGCGCCCGCGCTTTCCCTACATCGAGGCCGATGACGGGCGCATCAACTTCAAACTGGGCCAGGAAAAGAAGGCTTTCGCCCTGAGCGAAGCCGAGTTCGCTTTGTGGCTGGAATCGGAAGAAGCCTGGGGGGTGCGGCTGGAAGGACGGCCGGTGCGCACGGACGCCAATCTGACCGACACGGGAACTTTCCGGCTGCGCGGGACGCTGGGGCGGGCACCGAGCTTGCCGGAAACTGCGCTACAGTTTGACCTGGAGCTGGAAAAAGCGCAGCTGGGCCAGCTTTCGCATCTGCTGCTGGGGCGGGACAGCGGATGGCGCGGCGCTCTGCAGCTGGCGGTGAGCGTATCGGGCTTGTTGCGCGAGCTGGAGGTGCGCTCCTCCGCGGAGGTGCGCGACTTCCGGCGCCTGGACTTGGTGGGAGGCACGGGGCTGCATTCCGTTGCGCAATGCACAGGACGCTACCGCGCCCAAGGAGAGTCGCTGGAGGGCATTGCCTGCCTCATGCCCGCGGAAAACGGCGACCTGGCATTGCGCGGAACGATTGCAGGAATATTTGAACACCGCCGCTACGATCTGACGCTGGCGGCGCGCGAACTTTCGATGAATTCCCTGGCGCAGCTGGCGCGCCGCGCCAAGAGCAACCTGCCGGAAGACATCTCCGCTGCGGGAGTTCTCAATGCGGCATTCACGCTGCGATCGCACGAGGATGGCAACCTGCATTGGGAAGGCGGCGGCGCCGTTGCCGGATTTCGCCTGCGCACCAGCCTTCTCCCCACCGAACTGGTTCCCGGGGAAGTGAAGTTTACGGTGGAAGACGACCTGTCGCGAACCGGCAGGAAGAAGAGGCCGAAGCGCGAAGGATCCCGGCTGGTGGCAGCGGCGCGGGTGCCGCTCGGCGGGCCGGCGCCCATCGCGGTCCAGTCCTACCTGACATCATCCGACTACCGCGTGGAGTTGCACGGCGAGGCCGACGTTCCGAGCCTGGCGCGAGCGGCGGCATCGCTGGGACTTCCTCTTCCCCTGACGCCGACCAAAGGTCGCGCCAAGGTTGACCTGGCCGTTTCCGGACGGTGGGCAGGATTTGCCGCGCCCATGGTGACGGGCCGGGCATTGCTGCGGCAGACGCGACTCCAGCCAGCGGGGTTGGCGGCGGCGCTGGAAATTGCCGAGGGAGAGTTGCTGTTGACGCACGCCGAAGCACAACTTCGCAACTTTTCTGCCAGCGTTCCGGCGGCTCGCTTGAATTTCACGGGAAGTGTGGCCCGCAACCGTCGCTGCGAATCTCCCTGCGTGCTGCTGCTGCGCGTTTCTCTGCAGGCCTCGGACCTGGCCACCGATGAACTGAACCGGCTGCTTAACCCCCGTCTTCAGGACAAGTCCTGGTTCGGGCTGGGAGGCGGCAAGCCGGCTGAAGGCGCGCTCTCCCGGGTGCGCGCGGAGGGCCGCATCACGGCGCAGCGCGTGCGCATCAAGTCCCTGGAAGCTACGCGCTTTTCGGCGCAGGTGGAGTGGAAGGACGGCAAGCTCACGCTGCAGGACGTGGAAGCAGATTTGCTCGGCGGGCAGCAGCGTGACGGACGATGGACGGCGGACTTTACCGGCGCGCAGCCTGGCTACGAGGGAGCCGCCGTGCTGAGCGACATTTCGATGGAGCAAGCGAGCCGGGTGATGCGCACACCGTGGGCCACGGGAGAAGTCTCCGGAAGGATCGAACTGCAGACGCGAGGATGGGACGCCGCGGAACTGGCGCAATCGGCCACGGGCAGCGGCGAATTGCGGTGGCGCAACGGCTCGTTTCTGCGCTTGCGGCTTCCCAGTGCGACCTCACCGCTGCAATGGCGGCGGCTGGATGCCAGTCTTACGCTGCGCGACGGGCAGTTCACCCTCGCCGAAGGGAAGATGGACACGCCATCGGGGCGCTTCGAGGTCAGCGGTACCGCCACGCTGGGCCGCGAGCTGGATTTAAAGCTGCTGCGCGAGGGCGCCGAATCTTTTGCCGTTACCGGCACGCTGTCCGAACCCAAGGCTGCATTCCTGCGCGGCACCCGCGCTGCGCTGCCTCTGCGCTAACTCGCCGCCTCCGAGGCCCTGTGTTATGTTGAACGATTGGAAGGTGGAACCAGCGAGGCCCTATGCCGCGATACGAATACCGCACGCTTGAGCCCCAAGCAGAGGCGAAAAAGAGCTTTCTGGAATGGCTGGACCGCCTGGATCGCGAATTCGCGAACCGTGACGCCGACCATCGCAGTGTGGTGGTGCGCGATGCGCTGCATGAACTCTACCTGGGCCGGCCTTATGCGCCCCCCGATCCCGCGCGGGACTCGCTGGCGCAGCAATCGCTGGTGCACTCCTTTGACCCGCGCAATGCCACGCTGGAGCCGGAATACTATGGCGACGTGGATGCGGCGCGCTACGCCGAGCGCAAGCCCTTGCTCTGGTTCTGGATGATGTTCGACCGCTCACCCGCGGGCCTGAATCACTGGCTGGGTTACCAACTGCGCGCCATGCTGGCAGGGCACGTCTTCAAGCACTGCGGAAAGAACGTGAAAATCTTCCACGGCGTGGAAATCTCCTTCGGATACAACCTTACTGTGGAAGATGACTGCGTCATCCACAAGTACGTGCTGCTGGACGATCGCGGGGAGATCGTAATCCACGAGGGCAGTTCGATTTCCGACTACGTCAACATCTACTCGCACACGCATGACCTGAACGACGGCATGATCGTGACCAACCATCGCACGGAAATCGGGCCGCGCGCGCGCATCACCTACCATGCCACGGTGCTCAGCGGCGTGCGCGTGGGCGAACACGGCATTGTGGGCTCGGTGGGCGTGGCCACCAAGCATGTAGAGCCCTACCACGTCGTGGCCGGCATTCCCGCCCGCTCCGTCAAGGTCAAAGACATCGCGCCGGAAAAATCCTGACGAAAGCGCTGCGCGCGGAGCGTGATACCATCACGAGCCGGCATGAACCTGAGTCACGTCGATATCGTCTTCCAGGTCATCGTTTTTCTGTTCGCGATCAGCGTGCACGAATCAGCGCATGCCTGGACGGCGTGGCGGCTGGGCGATCCCACGGCACGCATGTTGGGGCGCGTGACGCTGAATCCGCTCAAGCACATTGATCCCGTCGGGACCGTGGTGCTGCCGCTGCTGGCGTTGATCTACCAGTTTCCCGTCATCGGCTGGGCCAAACCCGTGCCCGTGGATCCGCGCAACTTCCGCAACGAGATGCGGGACGACATTCTGACCTCGGTGGCGGGCCCTGCCAGCAATTTCCTGATCGCCACGGGGGCGGTGCTGAGCCTGGCCGCCATCGCCTTTCTCTCTCCCAACCTGGGCCGCGCGGTGGTACAGAACCTGGCCGCGGGCTATGCCACGCGCACCGACTCCCTGGTGATGCCGCTGGCGCTGCTTCTTTACCAGGGAATGCTGGTCAACGTGCTGCTGGGCGTGTTCAATTTGATTCCGGTGCCGCCGCTGGACGGCAGCCACGTGCTGCGCCATCTGCTTTCCGAGTCCGCGCGTCAGATCTATGACAACGTCGGAATGATCGGGCTGGTGGTGCTGTTTTTGTTTGGGGGACGGTTCCTGGGAGCGCTGATAACGCCCATGGTGGGGTTTTTCAATTCCCTGCTGCTTCGCCTGTGAGCGAGATGACTCACGAGCGGCGGAAAATCCCCATCGCCGATTTGCCGATTCCACCTACAATGGTCTGGTGGCAGAAGCGCACCAACCCGCGCCGCCTCCGCCGGAGGAGACCAACGACTTTCCATTCGCGGTTACGATCGGCAAGGTGTACGACGGCCCGTTTGACCTGCTGCTCGACCTGATTCGCCGGCAGGACATCAACATCTACGACATTCCCATCGCCCGCATCACGGCGCAGTACCTGTCCTACGTGGAACAGATGAAACAACTGGATGTGAACCTGGCGGCGGAGTTCATTTACACGGCTTCGATGCTGATCCACATCAAGTCCAAGATGCTGTTGCCGCGCGACCCCAACGCGCCGGAAGGAATCGAGGAAGACCCGCGCGCGGAGCTGGTGCACCGCCTGCTGGAGCACGAGAAGTTCCGTAACGCGGCGCAGATGCTTTTGCAAAAGCAGCAGATCGAGAACGCCACCTGGTCCAACCCGGCACAAAAGGATTTTACCGACGCCGAAGGAACCGAACCCGAACTGGCCGCCGACGTGGTGGACCTGGTGCGCACCTTCCAGGTGATCCTGGAGCGGGCGCGCTCACATCCTGTGCTGGAGGTGGATGAGGACACGGTCACGGTGACGCAGATGATCGACTACTTCCGCCAGCGGCTACTGCTGGAGGACCGCCCTCTGCGGCTGAAGCAGATCCTGCAGCACATGAACTCGCGGCGCACGCTGGTATGCGCGTTTCTGGCGCTGCTGGAGCTGGTGCGCCTGCAGGCCATCCTGCTGCGGCAGGACCGCCTCTTCAGCGACATTCTGGTAAAAAAGCACGCCATGTTCGACGCGGTGCTCGGCGAAACCGACCTGGTGCGCGACGACTGGAGATAGATTGCTGCATCCATGAGCCTGAAAGCCAAAATCGAAGCCATCATTTACGCCGCCGACGAGCCCGTGGGTGTGGACCAAATGCTGGCCGTCCTGAAAGAGCAGGAGCCCATGGGCACCGAGGACGGGCTGGCGCAGTTGAAGTCCGCGGTGCGCGCGGCGATTGACGAACTGGCCGCCGAGTATTCCTCCGGGGAGCGCGGCATGGAGATCCGCGCGGTGGCGGGCGGCTACCGCATGGCCACCAAGCCCGAATTTCATGATGCGGTGCGCGGGTTCGTCAAGAGCCTGAAACCGCCCATACGGCTCTCGCTGCCGGCGCTGGAAACGATTTCCGTCATTGCCTACAAGCAGCCCATCACGGTGCCCGAGATCAATGAGATTCGCGGCGTGGATTCCTCCGCGGTGATCGGCACGCTGCTCGACCGCAAACTGATCACCACCGCAGGCCGCAAGGCGGTGATCGGGCGGCCGATTCTCTACCGCACGACCAAGGAATTCTTGCTGCGCTTCGGGCTGAGGGACGTAGGAGAACTGCCCAGCCTGAAGGAGTTCGAGGAAATCTCCGGACCATCCGCGCAGGGCGATTTGTTCGCCCAGCCAGCTGCAGTTCCTGACGCTACCGGGGTGCCCGACGCAGCGGCAGACGAAGCGGAGGCGCCCACGGAAGATGCTGCGGCTCTGGATTCTCAAGATTGACCGACCCTGCAATGGGATCGCGGCCGACATGATTGACTCGACTTGTGGTCTCGCTTACCATGACCGTTCTTCATGTCCACCACCTCTCTGAACATCGGGCAGACGGTTTCTCACTATCGCATCACTGGGATGTTGGGCGCGGGCGGGATGGGCGTGGTGTATCGCGCCGAGGACCAGGCCCTGCGCCGGGAAGTGGCCCTGAAGTTCCTGCCCGGCGAAGTGGCCGCCGATCCAGCGGCGCGCAAGCGGCTGGTGAATGAGGCCCAAGCGGCCTCGCGCTTGAACCATCCCAATATCGCAACCGTCTTCGAGGTGCACGAGGGAGGGGACACTCCGTTCATCGCCATGGAACTGGTGAGCGGGCAAAGCCTGAAGGACATTCTGCTGCGGGGGCCCTTGCCGGCCTCCAGGGTGCTGGAAGTGGCGCGCCAGATCGCCGAGGGACTGCACGAAGCCCACCAGGCCGGGGTGCTGCACCACGACATCAAGCCGGGCAACATCGTGCTCGATGCCAAGGGCCGGGTGAAGGTCCTGGATTTTGGACTGGCCGTCTTCACCGCGCGGGAGACCGAGGAGACGGAAGAAGTCTTCATCACGCGCACGGCGACGACGGCGAGCGCCGGGGGCACGGCGCCCTACATGTCGCCGGAGCTGTTGCGCGGCTACGCGACGGACGCGCGCAGCGATATTTTTTCCTTTGGCGTGGTGCTGTTTGAGTGTTTCACCGGCCGGCGTCCGTTTCGCGGCGACACTCCCATTGACACGATGCACGCCATCCTGCACCAGCCCACTCCATCCCTTCGCGCCCTATGCCCTGAGCTTTCTCCGGGGTGGGAGGAGCTGCTGGAGCGCTGCCTGGCGAAGTTGCCGGAGCAGCGGTTCCGGAGCATGGCAGATGTTCTGGAGGGGATGCAGCGGATGTCCGATACTGCGGCGCCGGCGGCGGAGAAGTCCCTGGCCGTGCTGTATTTTGAAAATCCGGGCGGAGCCAAGGAAGACGAGTACTTCCGCGACGGCATCACGGAAGACATTATTACGGAACTGGCAAACATCAAGGAGCTGCGGGTGTTTTCGCGCTCTGCGGTGCTGGCGTATCGGGACAAGTCTGTTGCCGCGCCGCAAGTCGGACGTGAGCTGAATGCCGCGTTTGTGATGGAAGGGAGCCTGCGGCGCGCCGGCAACCGCCTCCGCCTGACCGCGCAACTGGTTGACGTGCGCACGGGGCTCTCCATGTGGGCGAAGCGCTACGACCGGCAACTCGAAGACATCTTCGCCATCCAGGACGAGATCGCGCAGAGCATCGCCCAGGCGCTGCAACTGGTGCTCAGCGAAAAAGAGAAGAAGGCCATCGTCAAAGCGCCCACGGCGGACGTGCAGGCCTATGACTTTTATCTGCGGGGGCGGCAGTTTTTCTATCAGTGGAACCGCAAGGGCCTGGAATTCGCGCGGCAGATGTTCGCCCGCGCCGCGGTGATTGACCCCGCCTACGCGCGCGCCTACTCCGGCGTGGCCGATTGCTGCACCGTGCTCTACCAGTACTACGAAGCCAGCGACGCCAACCTGAAGGAAGCTGATGCGGCCAGCCGCAAGGCTTTGGAACTGGATGCGGACCTGGCGGAGGCCCACGTTTCCCGCGGCATGGCCGTGGCCCTGAACAAGCGCTACGAGGAAGCGGGGGCGGAGTTCGAAAGCGCCATCCGCCTGAACCCCAGACTTTTCGAGGCGTACTACTTTTACGGACGGGCAAAGTTCAGCGAAGGAAAACTGGAAGAAGCGGCGCCGCTCTTCAAGCAGGCTTCGGCAGTGAATCCCGATGACTATCAGAGCATCGCGCTGTACGCCATGGCGGTGACCAGCCTGGGCCGCTCCGCGGAGGCCGACGCAGCGTACAAACAAACCATGCAGATCATCGAAAAACATCTGCAATTGCACCCGGACGATGCGCGCGCCCTTTACCTGGGAGCCATCTGCCTGTCGAAACTGGGCAAGCCCGCGCAAAGCTTTGAGTGGGGACAACGGGCGCTCTCCATGGATCCCGAAGACCCCGGCCTGCTCTACAACGTGGCTTGCGTGTACGCCCTTCTGGACAGGACGGAGGACGCCATCGATTGCCTGGAGAAGGCCGTCAGCCTGGGTTTCGGACACAAAGGATGGATCCAGAACGACTCCGACCTCGTTTCGCTGCACAGCCACCCCCGCTTCCAGGCCCTGCTGCAAGGTCTCTAAGGTCAACCGCACCTGCTTTCCGCCGCGCGGATTCACGCTGCCTCATCCTACGTGTGATACAAAGAGAACCGGCATGCCAGCCGCCCGCCTGCAGAAGATCATCGCCGCCGCAGGGATTGCCTCGCGGCGCAAGGCCGAGGAGTTGATTGCATCCGGCCGCGTCACGGTGAACGGCCAGGCGGTGACCGAGCTGGGCACAAAAGCCGATCTGGAGAAGGACCACATCCGCGTGGACGGCCGCCTGCTCAAGGCCCCGGAACGCTTCGTTTACCTCATGCTGAACAAGCCGAAGGGCTACGTGACGACGGTTTCCGACCCTGAAGGCCGCCCCACGGTGATGGACCTGGTGCGCGGGGTGAGCGCGCGGGTCTATCCGGTGGGACGGCTGGACTATCTGAGCGAAGGACTGTTGCTGCTGACTAACGACGGCGAGCTGGCACATCGCCTGACGCGTGCCGCCTCGCACATACCCAAGACCTACGTGGTCAAGGTGAGCGGCCGGCCGAGCGAGCAGGCCATCGCCAAGCTGCGCGCCGGAGTGCGCATCGGCGGAGCGACGGATCCGGCAGGCGCGCGGGCGCGGCTGCCGCGGGTGACCACGGCGCCGGCCGAGATCCGCCTGGCGCGCGATGCCCAGAATCCCTGGTACGAAGTGACGCTGATTGAAGGCCGCAACCGGCAGATCCGGCGCATGTTCGAGCAGGTGGGCCACCACGTGGAAAAAATCCGGCGGGTGCGCTACGGCGCGCTGGCCCTGGACGTGCCTCCGGGCGTCTGCCGGAGGCTGGCGCCTGAGGAGGTGGCGAGCCTGAAGGGATCGGGCCGGGTTCCGCGCGCCAAAGCAGTGCCGCAGCGCGCCTCGCGCCCGCGACTGCGACCCGCTGCTCGTGGTACAAAAGATCGAGCCCGATGAGCCGATTCGACGACCTGGTTCCCGAACACATCCGAGCCCTCTCGCTGTATTCGCCGGGAAAGCCCATCCGACAGGCTGAGCGCGAGAGCGGCGTGCGCTGCATCAAGCTTTCCTCGAATGAAAACCCTCTGGGCCCGTCGCCCCTGGCGTTAAAGGCCATGCGTGAGGCGGCCGACCGGGTGCATTTTTATCCCGATAACGACGCCTCGGAGCTGCGGCAACAATTGGCAACGCGGCACAACGTGCCGCCGGAGCAGATACTGGTCACCGACGGCTCCACGGCGCTGCTGGATATTCTGGCGCGCACGCTGCTGGGGCCGGGACACAACGCGGTGACCAGCGCGCGCTCTTTTATTGTCTATCCCATCGTCACGTGCGCCACCGGGGCGCGGCTGATCGAGGTCCCGATGCGCGACGACGCGTATGACCTCGATGCCATCGCCAAAGCCATCAACCGCGAGACGCGCCTGGTCTTTCTGGCCAATCCCAATAACCCCACGGGAACCATGTTCGACGCGGCGGCCACAGACGCCTTCCTGGCGCGCATGCCTGATCACGTCCTGGTGGCCCTGGACGAGGCGTATTGCGATTACGCCTCGGACTTCGCCCGGCGGCACGGCATGGAATACTCCCACTCGCTGGACTACGTGCGCGCGGGACGAAACGTCGTGGTGCTGCGCACGTTTTCCAAGGCGCACGGACTGGCGGGCATGCGCGTGGGCTATGGACTGGGCCCCGCCGGACTTCTGCAGCACCTGGCGCGCGTGCGCACGGCCTTTTCCGTCTCCGCGCTGGCCGAGGCGGCAGCGCTGGCGGCGCTCGGAGACGAGGCCCACGTGCAGCGCGCCATTGAAAGCAATGCCGCCGGCGTGGCGTGGCTCCTGGAAAAGTTCCGGGAGATGGACGTGCGCGCCGTTCCCACGTCCGCGAACTTCATCTACTTTGAGGCCGGGGAAGACGCGGCCACGCTGGCGCGACGCATCCAGGCCGAAGGCGTGATCGTGCGCCCGCTGAACGCCTGGGGGGCGCCGACCGCCCTGCGCGTGACCGTGGGCACTCCGGAACAGAATGAGCTCTTCGTGAGCGCGCTGCGAAAGACGCTGGCCCGGGCGGCGGTGCGCTAGGACGGTCAGTACACCGGCCAGACACCCGGAGTGGCCAACTCCAGCAGGTGGCCGTCGGGATCGCGGAAATAGAGGCTGGCGCCCCCGCGCTCCCATCGCTTCTTTTCCTCCACGACAATGCCGTGTGCGGCGAGCCTTTGCTCCCAAGCCTCCAGTTCTGCTGCTGCAATGGAGAAAGCGAGGTGCTGGCTGCCCGTGGAATCGTGATCGGGAGAAGCGCCGCGCCTGAACAAAAGCAGCAGGTTGGGCCCCGGGGCGATCATCGGAATCAGGCGCTGCGGCTCGAAGATCTCCATGCGCTGCAACCCGAGCACTTCTTCGTAAAAGCGCGAGGATCGGTCCAGGTCCTCCACGTAAAGGCAGGTTTCGAGGATTCCGGCGATCCGAGGCGTGGTCAATGCCATGATTGGCGTTCTCCGACTGAAGGTGGCGGGCGCAGCTCCGCTTCGCAGGCAGGCCGCTACCGCCGCGCCGTCTGGTGAATCTGGTGTTCCTCGGCGAGCAGCGCCACGCGCGCGGCGCCGATCAGTCCCGCGTCGCTGCCCAATTGGGCGCGGGTGATGTGCGTGCGTCGCCGGGACGCTGCCTCGGTGCCCGGCGCAGTGGCCACGTACACGAAGGAGCGCTTCCGGACCTCTTCGAACATGGAGGGAGCAAAAGCGTCCCAGGCGCCCGACACACCGCCTCCAATTACGTACATGGAAAGATTCAGGGCGTTGACCAGCCCGGCCACCACCACGCCGAGCATGAGGCCAACCTGGTGAAAGATTTCCTGCGCACTGCGATCGCCTTGCTGGGCGAGCGCGAACACGTCTTGCGCGCTGAATGCCCGGTCGTTTGCCAGCCGGGCAAGCTCCGGTGAGCCGTCGGCAAGGGCCCGTTCACGGGCCATGCGCTGGATGGCGGTGGCTGAGGCGTACTGCTCAACGCATCCGCGGTTGCCGCAGCCGCAGGGCGCGCCGTCGGGCACCACGGTGATGTGCCCCAGTTCGCCAGCCATGCCCGTCATGCCATGCCAGATGCGGCCCTGCAGCACGATCCCGCCTCCCACGCCGGTGCCCAGGGTGATCATGCACAGATCCTGAGAGCCGCGTCCGGCTCCCATCCAGAATTCGCCCTGGGCGGCGCAGTTGGCGTCGTTTTCCAGCAGCACGCGTGATCCCAGCCGGCGCTCGATTTCGTCGCGCACGGGGTAATCGTGCCAGCCGGGAAGGTTGGGCGACTCGCGCAGCATACCGCTTTCGAGATCGATGATGCCGGGAATGCCAACGCCGATGCCGGCCAGGGCTGCCGCGGCGTTGTGGCGTGCCGCCACTTCCTGAATGGCAACGCACATTTCGGCGATGACGGCGTCGCGGCCGCGCGCCACCGCGGTTCCCGTAGTGACCTTCTCCAGCACCCGGCCCTGCTCTCCTACGGCGGCAATGCGCAGGTTGGTGCCGCCGAGGTCTACGCCGATGGCGAACGCTGGCATGGCGTAAGAGTTTAGACGATGAAGGGCCGGGGCTGACAATCAGAAGGAGAGACTTCGACTATCGCTGGCAGCGCGGACAGTAGTGCGTGCCGCGGCCGGCCACTAGAACGCGCTTGACGACAGCACCACACACCAGGCACGGTTCGCCGTCGCGCTGGTAGACGCGGTGCTCGAACTGGAACAGCCCCTGGTCGCCGTCGGCGTTGACGTAGTCCGCGACCGAAGAGCCGCCGGCGGCGATGGCCGCGTTCAGCACCTGCCGCAAGGCGCGGCGCAGGCGGCGCAGCTCGTCCCGGGTCAGCGAGGCCGCGCGACGGCGAGGGCGAATGCCAGCGCGAAACAGTGACTCGTCGGCGTAGATGTTGCCGACTCCGCGGAGAAGCTTCTGATTCAGCAGCGCGCTCTTGATTGGTGTTTTTCGCTTGCGGAAGAGGCCGGCGAACCTTTCGAAGTCTACGTCCAGCGGCTCGCTGCCGGTGGCGAGGCCGGCATCGCCTCCCGTAACGGAAAGGCGGCCGAAGCGGCGCGGATCCACGAAGCGCAACTCGCGTCCGGAAGCCAGCCGCACGATGGCATGCGTATGCGGCTCCACCGGCGCCTCGGGAGCGGACACCAGCAATCGGCCGGTCATCCCGAGGTGGACAACCCATTGACGTTGTGTGCGGGACTCGGCGGCGGCAGGGCGTACCCTGGCAGCGGGGCCATGTCCGCGCGCGGCACGAGCACTTCCCTTGCCCGCCTCGAGGTCGAAGACGATTTGCTTGCCCACGCGGCGCACAGCGATGATGCGGCTGCGTTGCAGGGCGGCGGCAATCTCCGGCGCCAGCGACTTCAGGGGCTCGGGCTTCTCGCCCAGCCAAACGGACACAATGGCATCACCCGCGACGCGGCGGGCCAGCGCGCGGACAATGGTTTCGACCTCGGGAAGCTCAGGCATGCTTTCAACCGCCCCCACAAGGGGCGCGCCACGATTCTCGCACGAGCGCGGAGAGTAGCGCTTGGCCGGACGCTTGCCGTTGGTTTATCATCCTTGGCGACACATCCTCTTCCGTCCGCTTTCCTTTGCAACTCACCCTGGCACCAACTTGACGGCAGGGAGTGTGCGAATCGGGAGAACCGGCTCCGCCACCGGAACCAGGCCATAGGAACAGTAGATGCGAAGAGGAAAAACAGCGGTCGTGGTGGGCGCGCAGTGGGGCGACGAGGGCAAGGGCAAGATCGTCGACGTCCTCTCGGAGCGGTTCGATCTGGTGGCGCGCTATGCCGGCGGGCACAACGCCGGGCACACGGTCACCATTCGCGGCAAGAAGTTCATCCTGCAGTTGATCCCGTGCGGCATCCTGCGCAAGGGCTGCCGGAGCGTGATCGGCAACGGCGTAGTGCTGGATCCGATCGCGCTGCTGCGTGAGATCGCGGCGCTGCGCGAGGCCGGCGTTACCGTCGACGGAAAGCTCTCCGTCAGCAACCGCGCGCACGTGATCCTTCCCTACCATCGCATGATGGAGCTGGCCTCGGAAAATGCGCCCGGACGCGTGAAGATCGGCACGACGTCGCGCGGCATCGGGCCCACCTACGAAGACAAGATGGGCCGCCGCGGATTGCGCGTGGCCGACCTGCTCGATCTGGGCCTGCTGAAGACTCACATTGAAAACGCGTGCCGGGAAAAAAACATGATCGCCCACGCGCTGTTCAACTCCGAGCCGCTGGACGCCGACAAGATGTACGAGGAGTACGCGCGCGCCGCGGAGCAGGTGGCTCCCTTTGTGGCGGACACCACGATGCTCCTGAACCACGCCATCCGCGAGGGGAAGTCT
>CAYRII010000002.1:0-35742 GCA_964424245.1 uncultured Terriglobales bacterium
CTGGGATCCCTCAATGGCCGCGCCCACCCCCGGCACCAGCTCTTTTTGCGCGGCCGCGCTGGTGGCGGCATCGTAGCCCAGGATCGCGGGATACTCCTGCTTGGAGAGCGGCTCCTCGTATTCCGGATTGGGCGGCGCGTACCCGGCCAGCTCCTCCGAGCGCGCCACCGCGGCGTGCAGGGCCTCGGGCGTGGTCTCGTTCGTGGCCGCCGTTCCGGTGCGCGTGGCCTTGGTAGAAGAAACATAGATGGCCACGTCGGCGCTGCGCCCGCTGGTGGTGATGCTGTTGTTGGCAAAACGCGTCTGCGCCAGGTCGCGCGCGCCCACGCTTACCGTGCAGTCGTCGGCCTTGGACAACGAAAGTACCTTTTCGATCAGTTCCCTGGCTTCCTCGCGGCTGAGCATCGCTGGCTCCTTTTGAGCAATTCCTGCGGCGCCGCCTTCGCGGCGCCTGCGTCACACCTAATCCGTTAGCAGCACGTTGATCTGCCGGAAGAGCGACGGCGACGACCCGTGGCTCATGGCGTTGATCTGCGTGGGCTGGCCCTTGCCGTCGCTGGTGAGCCCGTGGTTCTGCCAGAAGCGCTGGTCGGCCGAGGCCTCCAGCGCCGCCCAGAAGTCGGGCGTGCGCGACTGGTAGGCCACGCGCGAAATCATCTGGCCTTTCTTCCCGCCCTTGATTTCCCAGAAGGCGTCGCCGCCGAACTGGAAGTTGTAGCGCTGCTGGTCGATGGAGTACGAGCCCAGGCCGTCGATCAAAATGCCGTCCTCTACCATCGCGATCAGGCCCTCCAGCGATTTCTCCTTCGCGCCCGCCTTCAGCCACACGTTGGGAATGCGCTGGAAGGGAATGCTGTCGAATGAATCGGCGTAGCAGCAGCCGCGCGACTCTTTTTCGCCCACCAGGTGGGCCTGGTCGCGGATGGTCTGGAAGTGCTGGAACACGCCGTTCTCCACGATGTTGAACGACGTGGCCTTCACGCCGTCGTCGTCGTAGCCCACCGTGGACATGCCGCGCGCCAGCGTGCGGTCGCCCACAATGTTCATGGCCTCGCTGCCGATGCGGAATTTGCCCATCTTGTCCGGCGTCAAGAAGCTGGTACCGGCAAAGTTGGCCTCGTAACCCAGCGCGCGGTCCAGCTCCGTCGAGTGGCCGATGGACTCATGGATGGTCAACGCCAGGTGGTTGGACATCAGCACCAGGTCCTTCTTGCCGGGCGTCACCGCGGGCGCTGAGAGATGCTCCACCACTTCCTCGCCGATCCTTCGCCCGTTGCCCGCCAGGTCGGCCTCTTCCACGGCTTCGTAGCCCGCGGTGTACGGGGAAGGCGAGTAGGACCGCGAGCGCGACACCCGCGTGGCTAGGTCGCGCGCCTGCGCCGACACCTGCCCGTAGGACTGCACGATGTACTGCTGGATGCGCGAGCCTTCCGAGGAAGCAAAGAACTTGTCCTCGGTGTGCGCCACAATCACCGAGTTGGCCGAAAATACCTTGGCCACCGCCTTCACCTCGGCGTTGGCCTTTTCCAGCAGCGCCAGCTTCTCCGGAATGGGGACGTCGAAGGGATTCTTGCTGTGCGGCGTGGTCCATTTATCCACGTAGGCCTTCACCGGCGCCAGCTTCACCGGCATTTTCTGCAGCACCGAGTTGGCCTTGGCCACGGCCACCGCCTCGCGTGCCACGCGCGCGATTTCCTCCTTGGTCACCAGCCGGCTGCCGGCGAAGCCCCAGGTTCCGGAGGCAATCACGCGCACCCCAAAGCCGAACGTTTCCGTTTCGTTCACCGCGGGCACGTGGTTCAGCTTGCCGGTGGCGAAATCGGGAGAGGTACGCAGCCCCACCACCTGGTCGCGATAGCGGTTGATGCGGATGTCGGCGTAGGTGGCCCCGGCCTTTTTCGCCGCCTCCAGCGCCACTTCGGCCAGCGCGGTGAGCAGCGCCGAGGGCTTGCCGTTCCCGGTGTTTTCCGCCAGCAGTTCAGGGAATCCGAAAAGCTCTGTGGCCAGTGCAGCGGCGGCTGCGCCGCCGGTGAGTTCGAGAAACGTGCGACGGGAAACGCTCATGGGAAGCTCCAACGGTGCGTAGGAAAGCGCCCAATTTGTACCAGAGGAGTCTCGCTGCTGGCAAGAAGGTGGAACTCACGCTCCCGGCTTCGTGATTGACACTTGCGCGGCCCAGTCCATAGACTTTTCACCAGAGAGCGGTTCGTTCCCCATTTCGAGGCATCATGGCCTGGTTGCAGAACAAGTTCGAAAAGAATTTCCTCATTACCACGGTGGACTACGTCTTCAACTGGGCGCGCAAGTCGGCAATCTGGCCCATGACCTTCGGCCTCGCTTGCTGCGCCATCGAGATGATCGCCTCCTCCACGGCGCGCTTTGACATCGCCCGCTTCGGCTCCGAGGTCTTTCGCCCCAGCCCGCGCCAGAGCGACCTCATGATCGTGGCCGGCACCGTCACCCTCAAGATGGCTCCCATCATCCAGCGCATCTATGCGCAAATGCCCGACCCCAAGTGGGTCATCTCCATGGGCGCCTGCTCTTCCGTCGGCGGGCCCTTCAACACCTACGCCGTCCTGCAGGGCGTGGACCGCATCGTGCCCACTGACGTGTATGTCATCGGCTGCCCCCCGCGCCCGGAGAACCTCTTCTACGCGCTGCTGAAATTGCAGGACAAGATCGACCAGATGTCCCTGGCCAAACGGCCCACCGAAGTCCGCCTCGAGCCCGGCATGGCGGAACACTTCAAGCGCCAGGTCATGATCGCCCAGACCCTGCAGCCCAAGTAATCACCGGCGAAATCCTGAGCCCCAACCCTTGTCATCCGGAGCGCAGCGAAGGACCTTGCGTTTGTTTTTATTGATGGCCGCACTTGAGCGCAGCCGGTCGCAGGCCTTGCGGTATAATCCCCCGCCAAAGGAAAGCCATCATGTCTGAATTCGTCAAAGTCGCCTCCAAGTCCGACCTTCCCGGAGACAACGAAGCCAAGGAATTCCCCTGCGGCGAAAAGATGGTCTGCATCGCCAGCGTGGACGGCCAGTTGTCCGCTCTGGATAACGTCTGCCTGCATCGTGGCGGCCCCCTGGGCCAGGGCGTAATCGCCGACGGCAAGCTCATCTGTCCCTGGCACGGCTGGATGTATGACCCCAAAAGCGGAGCCGCCACTCACGCCCCCGATGCCAAAGTGGCGGTCTATTCCATCAAGATCGAAGGCGACGACGTTTTGATTCAGTTGTAAGCTATTGTTGGTGGAGGTTCTCCGTGACTTTCCTCATTACGATCTCAAAGGACGAAGATGGCATGTTTATCGCCGAATGTCCGGCTATTCCTGGCTGTGTAAGCCAGGGTCGGACGGAACAGGAGGCGGAGCAGAACGTTCGCAACGCGATTAAGGAGTGTCTTGCGGTTCGTGCTGAGAAAGGCATGCCCTTGACCGTTATCACGCGTGAAATCGAAGTGGGCGTCTGATGCCTGGTGTTCCCGTCCTCCGTCCGCGGGAGGTCGTCAGAGCCTTCGAAAAATTAGGGTGGCAAGTAGCCCGTCAACGTGGTAGTCACATCATCCTAACCAAATCTGGCCACATAGCAACTTTGTCCGTGCCCGATCATCCAGAGATCGCTCGCGGGACGTTGCGCAGTCTGATTGCGAGGGCGGGCCTGACGCTGGAGCAGTTCTTGGAGGCGTTACAAGCGTAAGGAGGGTTTGCTCTATGAGTCCGATCACCCACTTCCTTGTCGGCTGGATGGCGGCCAATGGCGGGGGCTTGCAGCGGCGCGACCGGGCGCTGGTAGCCATTGCCGGAGTGATTCCCGATGTAGACGGACTGGGCGCGCCGGTGGAAGTCCTGACCAAGAACTGGGAGCGTCCGCTGGCCTGGTTCTCCGAATACCACCACACCTTCCATAACGTCACCTTCGCGATCGTGTGCGGCGGGCTGGCATTTGCCCTGGCTACGCGAAGATGGAAGACGGCGCTGCTGGTGTTCCTGAGTTTTCACCTTCACCTGTTGTGCGACCTGGCGGGAGCCCGCGGCCCGGATGGCCACCAGTGGCCGATTCCGTATCTGAAGCCGTTCTCGGACGCGTGGGAGCTTACGTGGAGCGGCCAGTGGGCGCTGAATGCCTGGCCCAACTTCGCTATCACCGGAGTCCTGCTCGTCGCCACCTTCTACCTCGCCTGGCGGCGCGGCTTCTCGCCGCTGGAAATCCTCTCTTCCCGCGCCGACCAGGCCTTTGTCGGCGCCCTGCAGCAGCGCTTTCCCGCGCCCGACCGTTCCTGAGCCCTTCCGGCATTGCATCCCTGCAACCTTTCGCGAGTTGTGGCAGACTGTTGCCTCGCCAATTGGGGGGAACCATGAAACGCAAGGCCGTGCACGCTGTTCTCATCCTGTTTTCTCTGATGTCTCTTTCCGGGGCCTCCTGGGCCGACATCAAGGTCAAAACCAAGAACACCATGTCGGGTCACTCCACCGAAAGCACCGTCTACATCAAGGGCGCGCGGCAGCGCACCGAGATGTCCATGGGGCCGGGCATGACCATGACCACCATCATGCAGTGCGACCAGAAGCGCGTCATTCAGGTGAATGATCGCTGCAAGGTTTACATCGCCACTCCCTTCCAGGAAGGCGAGGAGCCGGAAGCCGCCGCAGCCGCGCCTCCGGCCGGCGCCAAGCCCGCCGCCAAGCCTGCCACGGCCCGCAAAGGAGGCGTGCTGACGTTTTCCACCTCGGCCACGGACACCGGCGAGCGCCAGCAGATGTTCGGCTACAACGCCAGCCACATCAAGAGCACCATGAGCACCGAGTCCTCTCCCGACGCCTGCTCCAAGTCCAACATGCGCATGGAGGCCGACGGCTGGTACGCCAATCTTTCCTACGGGCTCACCTGTTCCGCGGCTGCGGGCGCGGCTTCGGCCCGCTCCGCCGGCGGTGAGCAGCCGGATTGCCAGGACCGCATCCGCTTTCGCAGTTCGGGCGGCCCCAAGCTCGGCTATCCCCTCAAGGAAACGCGCACCATGTCCGCCGATGGCGGGCAGAAGTTCACCATGACCACGGAAACCGTCGAGCTCACCAAGGCCACGCTCGACCCCACGCTCTTTGACGTGCCCGCAGGCTACCGCGAGGCGAAAAATCAGAGCGAGCTGATGTGCATGCCCGACGTGGGCGCCATGATGGCGCAAATGCAGGGCGCCGACTCCGGCCAGATGGCGGAGCCGATGGCTGCCGCCCGGCCCAAGCAGGCCGGAAGATTGCGCGTGGGCGTGGTGGAGCTGGACAACCAGGCCGGCGCCTCGGTGTCCACGGAAGCGCTCCGTCAGCAGCTCATCCGCGAGTTCGACGACCTCGAGGTGGACGCCGTTCCCCTGGGCCCGGGCTCCCTCGAGCAGGCCCGCGTGGAGGGCCGCGAAAAAGAGTGCGACTACGTCCTCTTCAACGACATCTTGAAGGTCAAGCAATCCGGCGGCAAGCTGGGCGGCATGTTCGGCCGCGCCACCGGCCTCGGTGGCGGCAAGTACGAAGCGCAGGTGAACTACAAGCTCTATCCCATCAGCGAAGAGGAGGGGCTGTTGCTCGAAGACACTCCCTCCGTCAAAGAGGAAGCCGATGCCGAAGGCATCGTCGCCATAGCGCTGAAGCGCGAAGCTCGCGAAGTGGTCACAGAAATTCACAAAGATCTCGCGCGCAGGAAGCGCGAGGGCCGTTAGCGCACAACGGAGAACACATGGCGGAAACCGTTCAGCAGTACATGCAGCGCATCCTGGGCAACGTGAAAGGGAGAAATCCCCTGGCGGTGCTGAAAACCACGCCGGGCAAGCTGAAGTCGCTGCTCCACCGGCGCAGCCGCAAGCAGCTCGCGCGGCGGCCCGCGCCCGGCAAGTGGTCGGTGGCGGAAATCGTCGCCCACCTCGCGGAAACCGAGGTGGCCTGCGCCTGGCGCGTGCGCATGATCCTCAGCGAGCCCGGCACTCCCATCCAGGCCTTTGACCAGGACAAGTGGGCCGCTGTGGGCCGCTACAAACGCCGCGACCCGCGGCAATCCCTGGAGGTGTTTCGCGCCTTGCGCCACTGCAACCTGGAGCTTCTGAACTCGCTCTCGCCGCGCCAGTGGAAGCAGTACGGCATGCATCAGGAGCGCGGCAAGGAAACCGTCGCGCGCATCGCCCAGATGTTCGCCGGGCACGACGTCAATCACCTGCGGCAGATCCAGAACATTCTCGGCAAGCGCCGCTAGGAGCGCCGCCTGTGGGCGCGAAAAAATCTGCTCCTGCTTCTTCCCGCGCAACCAAACTCACCTTCCGCCCGCTCACCGCGGCGCGCTGGCCGCACCTCGAAGCCCTCTTCGGCGAGCGCGGCGCCTGCGGCGGCTGCTGGTGCATGGCCTGGCGCCGGAGGCGCTCCGCCTGGGAGAAGGGAAAAGGCGCAGGCAACAAGGGCGCCCTCAAGCGCTTGGTGGAGGCCGGACCGCCGCCCGGCGTGCTGGCCTATGCCGCCCGCGAACCGGTCGGATGGTGCGCCATCGCCCCGCGCGAGCAATACGCCGTGCTGGAAAACTCCCGCGTTCTCAAACGCATTGATGAGCAGCCGGTCTGGTCCATCACCTGCCTGTTCATCGCCCGGCCCTGGCGCCGCCGCGGCATCAGTGCCGAACTCATCCGCGCTGCGGCGAAGTATGCCGCCGCCCGCGGCGCGAAAATTGTCGAGGGCTATCCCACGGAACCCCGCACCCGGCTGCCTGATGTGTTTGTCTGGACTGGCCTGCCCTCCGCCTTCCTGAAGGCCGGTTTCCGCGAAGCTCACCGCTGGTCGCACTCGCGCCCCATCATGCGCCGCAAACTGCGCGCCTGACCTCACCGGAGCCGCGGCAGCTTGTCCCCACAAAAGGGGAAGGGCATGGCTTTAGCCATGCCGTTTCCTGGGTCCGCTATCCGAGAAAACCCACGAACTTCCTTGCCGCGTTCTCAAACCCCGGAAACACCACATCCAGGCTCTTGTTCCCCACGTGCTTGTACACCGCCTCGCCCAGCACGCTGCGGAAGTCGGTGGTCAGCGCTAGGTCGCGGCCTTCGTAGAGCTGGCCGTCGTTCAACCCCGGCCACTTGCCGTACACCTTGCCGCCGCGCACCGGCCCGCCCAGCGCGAACATCACGTTGGCGTGCCCGTGATCGGTGCCGCGGTTGCCGTTCTCCCGCGCCGTGCGACCGAACTCGCTCATCGTCACCACCACGGTCTCTTCGCCCAGGTTGCCCAAATCAATCCAGAAGGCGGAGAGCGCCTGCGCAAACTGCCGTGAAAGATTTGCCAGTTGGCCCTGCGTCCCGCCCTCGTTTACGTGGTGGTCCCACCCGCCGACGTCGGCGAACGCCACCTCCACGCCCAGGTCCGCTTTCAGCAGTTGCGCCAGTTGCCGCAAGCTGTCTCCAAACCGGCCCCGCGGATAACTCGCGCCGCGCGCCGCACGATACCGCCCGGGATCGGCGGACTTCAGCATCTTCACCGCATCAAAAGTCTCGCGTCCCGCGCCGTGCAGCACCGTGTCCACCGTCTGCGCGTACATGGACTCAAACGTCTGGCTCACCGGCGCCGCCGCCGGATTCCGCCCGCCCACGCCGAAATCCTGGATGTTGTCCAGCGCCACCGCCGGCTGCGTTCCTGCCAGCGTGCGCGGCAGCGTGGTGCCCAGCGCCACCGCGCGGAACGGGCTGCGCTCCTTCTCCGCCGCCTCGCGCAGCGCCCGGTTCAGCCAGCCGTCTGCCGTGGACTTCACCCCCGGCGTCCCGCTCTCCATGTAATCTTGCGCGTCGAAGTGGGAGCGCGTATTGTCCGGCGATCCCGCGGCTTCGATGATTGCCAGTTGCTTCTCATCCCACAGCGGCTTCAGCGAAGCCATGGCCGGGTGCAGCCCGAAGAATCCGTCCAGGTCCAGCACTGACTCCGCGCCCCGCCGCGGCTGCGGGATGGCGATGCTCGGGCGCAGGCGGTAGTACGCCGCCTCGCCGTAGGGCACCACCATGTTCAGCCCGTCGGCCGCACCGCGCTGGAAAATCACCACCAGGCGCTTCCGCCCCGAAGTCTCCGCCCCCAGCGCCGCGCGCGTCAGGAACGCCGGCACCGCCGTCGTCGCCACCACTGCCAGGGCGCCGTTCCTCAGAAAAACCCGCCGCGTGATTGCCATGAGTGCTTCTACCTCCGCTGAAATTCCGGCGACCCCAAGAGCAGCCCGGCGATCAGCCCGGGAGTCTGCGCCGCAAGACTGCCGCCCACCATCTGCTCCACCTCCTGCGGATTCGCCAGCTGTTTGCGAATCGTCTGGTGCGTCGCCGGTGAAACGTCGCCCGCCAGCAACGCATTCTCCAGGGCCGCCAGCGCGCCATCCGGGCTCGCCGCCGCTCCCCCGTTGCCCAGCAACTGTTGCGCCTGCACGTCCACTCCACCGATCCGCCCCAGGCTCAACGCCAGCGCGATGTTCATGCGGTTCAATAGCGCCGCCGAATTCACCCACGCCTCCCCCCGCATCGAGTATCCCGTCGGGGGCTGCGCCTGGTAGAGCGGCATGCCCAAACGGTTCAGCGATTGCACCAGCGGCATGGCGCTCGATACTTCGGCGCCCGTGGCGCGCACCGCCGAGGCCACAAACTCCAGCGGCGTTTTCACCTTGGCGCGGTAGGCCTCCGGCGACCAGAACTCCTCGGAGCGGAACAGCGTGCGCAGCACTTCGCGAATGTCACCGTCGGTTTTCTGGAAGGTCTGCGCCATGCGCTCCACCAGCGCCGGCGGCGGCTCGTCCGCCACAAAGCGCTGCGCCAGCTTGGTGGAAATGAACTTCGCCGTCGAAGGATGCCGCGCCAGCAGATCCAGCACCTTCATCCCTTCTTTTTTCCCGCCCCCGGAGATGGTCTGGTCGAGCACCTGCTTCGGCCCGGGCTCGTGCATGCGCTCTTCGAAGTGGAAGTCGCCGCCCAGTTGCGGGCGCCGGATGGTCCAGCCCGTAAACGCGCGCGCCACCTCCGTGACGTCCCTCTGTGTGTACCCGCCATCGACGCCCAGGGTGTGCAGCTCCATCAGTTCGCGGGCGTAGTTTTCGTTCAGACCGCGGCGCATCTGCTGCGCCTGCTGCTGCTGCTGGCGCATGGCCTCATCGTTGCCGCCTCCGGTGCGCTGCTGGCCCTGGCGGTTGCGGCCCATTCCGCCCAGAAGAATGCTGCCGGGATTGCGCCCCATTTGGCGCTGCCGCCCGCCAGCTCCGCGCGCGCGCCCGCCATTCTTCGCCTGCTCGGAGTTCGGGCCCACGCTGGTCCAGTTGTCCAGGTAGAAGAGCATGGCGGGACTTTCCGCGGTGGCCACCAGCATGTCGCGAAACTTGCCCAGCGCGTGCGGCCGGATCACGTCCCGCTCATAAGAAGTTACCAAATACCGGTCGGGGCCTTTGTTGAGGAATACGTTGAAGTGGTTGAACCAGAAGTCGGTCATCACTTCTTCCAACTGGCGCTCGCTGTAGGCGGCGCGCAGGAGCTTGGCCTGCTGCAGCTCGGTGACCACCACGGCGGTGGGATTCATCCGCGCCATCACGCCGGCGCGCTGTTCGGGCGAGAGCCCGGCGACGAACTGCTCGCGCTCCTCGCGCGAAAGCGAGCGCAGCAGCGCCTGGCGCTCTTCCGGTTCCATCTTCAGCACGGCCGCCAGCCGCTCTTCCGCAGGCAACTGCCGCAGCCGCTCGGCTTCGAGCTCGGCGTACATGCGCGCCTCGCGCCGCTCCTGGCTGATTTCAGTATCCATGGCGGCGCCCTCGCCGGAGTCGCGCTCGCCGTTCTGCGCCTCGCGCTGCTGCCGCGCCTGCCGCATCTTGTAGTTTTCCAGTGCCGCTTCGTACACCGCGCGCTTCTTGGGATCGCTGGGCATGGGCATGCGGCCTTCGGCCACGGCGCGCAGCACTTGCGGCGACGGGTAGTTCTCCAGCATCTCGCGGGCGTCCATGTGCAGCGTCTGGAAGGGAGCCAGGCGCGCCTGGAGGCGGCGGTCGTCGATTTTTTCCGGACGCAACTGCCGCTCGATCCATTTGTCCACGCCCATAGCGCGGACTTTTTCAACCTCGCCCGGCCGCGGCCCGAAGGTGAGGCGGTTGAGCGCGTGCAGCGCGCGCCGCGATTCGTCCATCGACGCAGCGGGCTTGCGCTCGCCGGCCAGCAGCAGGCTGGCGCACAGTCCAAGGATTCCCAGCAGGGAAGCCGCCCAGGTTTTCCGCATTCGCATGAGGTTGCCGCTCCCGCGGCGGAGGGACCCGCCTATGCAGGGAACAACCCGAAGGATAGCGGAAAGTTGCGCAGCAGCGTGGAGGAATCCCCGGGCCAAACGCATCGCTTCAGGCGGAATACACGCGCCCTTTGTTGATCTTGTAGTTCAGCGAGGCGGCGAGCTGGTCCACGTCCACGGGGCTGATGTTGCACACCAGGCGCTCGTCGAGGAAGGTGGGCTTGTTGCGGCCGGCGGCGTCACGCCGCACCTGCACCAGGAGCGCCTGCACGGCGTTGGGGTCGAACTTCTGCGGCGCCAGCTTCACAATCTCGCTCACCGCCTCGCCCACGCTCAGCGACTGGCGGTAAGGCCGCTCGCTGGTCATGGCGTCAAAGGTATCGGCCACGGCGGTGATCTTCACCGGCTGGGAGATGTCCTCGCCGTGCAGCCGGTCGGGATAGCCAGAGCCGTCGGCGCGCTCGTGGTGGGAGCGCACCACCTCGGCCACCTTGGGCCAGGGAAACTCGACGCCCGAGACGATCTGGTGCCCGATGGTGGTGTGGTCGGCCATCTCGCGGAACTCCTCCGGCCCCAGCGCCGAAGGCTTGTTGAAGATGTACTTGTCCACCGTGACCTTGCCGATATCGTGCAGGTATCCGGCGGCGCGCAGCCCGCTGACGTCGGTCTCATCCATGCCGATGCTGGAGCCGATGCCGGCGGCGTAGCGACCCACGCGCAGCGAGTGTCCCCGCGTGTGGAAGTCTTTCACGTCGATGGCGGTGGCAAAGGCCTCCAGCGTCTGGTCGTAGAAATTGTGCAGCGAGGCCAGCAGGCGCAGGTTTTCCGTGATGCGGTGCTGCAAGGACTGGCTCAGGGTGTAGTTGTGCACCGCCAGAGCGACGTAGTTGCCCATCAGCGCCAGGGCATCGAACTCGTCGTCTTCATAGACGGCCTCGCCTTCGCGGCGGCCCAGCGCCACCACGCCTACCAGCCTCGGGCCCACGCGCAGCGGCGCCAGGCACTTGAACAGCTCCGGCGCCACGTTGCCGTTGGAGCTGAGATAGGTGTCGCAGCTTCTGGGAGTGAGCGCCTGGGGCATGCGCGTGGTGGTGAGCATGTGCACGTGCCGCGGCAGCAGAGGAATCACCGCGGGCTCGGGAAACAGCGCAAAGCCGCGGGAGGCCGCCGAGGTCAGCATGGCGGGCTTGTCCGTAAAGGTAAACAGAGCGCCTTCGCGCGCCGCCAGCGCCTCCATCAAAAGCGAGAGGGCGGAGCTCGCCGTTTCAGCGAAGTCGCGTTCCGCGGTCATCTCCGGACCGAGGTCGGCCAGCGTCTCAAAGGTAACCAGAAGACGCCGGAAGTTGTTCTTTTTCACTGCCACGCGGGGGTGGTAGCGAAAACCGCAGAGCACAACGAGAGTACCACGCGCTCCCCGGCCGCGGGCCGCCGCGGGCACCTTCGGGCTATTGGTTAGTTTGGTGCGTTTGGGTAACCACCTGCGAGGTTACCGCAAAGGCTTTCACCGGCGGCGGGCGGGCGGGGGAACGAGGAGCAGATGCCAGGCCTCACGGTACTTCTCGTAGCGGCCGCGGCTGGGGTGGTGCGGGAACAACCCGATGATCTTCTTGCCGACCGCATTTCGGGCTGGGATTATGTACCAAGTGTCGCAAGGGACGACGTAGACGACCACGAAGTCGATCTCGTGGCTTGAGTACGGCACGTAACGCCTGCCGCTCTTGAGCGTGCAACGGTAGGAATAGTTGCGGAGGGTGGAAACGGACTTGACCTGGACCTTAAGGAGGGAACTGCCGCTTTTTACCACACAATCAAAGCGGGACGAGTCACCATATGGCTTGAGGACAGTGAGGCCGCGACCAGCGGCCTCGGCCATGAACTTGAGCTCGACCCATTCTCCGCGGCGCTTGGGATGCGGCAGGCAGTCTAGAGGGTTGTGCTTGTGTCGTTTCATGCGAACACCTTTTAAGGAGGGATTTTGGAAGGTTGGAAACAAAGGGCCCGGCGGGCGCCGCGTCCTTTTCTATTTTCTATACCATATAAGTCTAGTATAGCATAGCAGAGGGGGTAAATGGGACACAAATGCCAGATTTATTTCTCCGGCCGAATCAGCAACTTACGGGGAAAACGGCGATTTTGGGGGCTTGACAGGATTGCGGGCTCGGGCGAAATTTGGAACCAAGATGGGAAAAACCGCCCCAGATGACGCAGTCAATAACGTCGAACCAGTCAATGGAAAACAGCCACAATAGTAGGAAAAACCCGATGAGTCCGAGCACTACTCAGCATGACGGCGTATGTTCCTTCGCGTGCGCTCTCTTTGCCGCAGGCCCGGAAGGGCCGGTCGAGAATAGCCCAGCCCGGAAGGGCTGGGAACCAGGCAACATCACGTGCAAGCCCCGGAGGGGCGACACCTATCCGAAGACCCAGCGCGGGTCGTAGTCAACCCCGTGTTTTTTCAGCAGCGCCAGGTATTCCTGCTCGAAGGTACGCTTCTTGTGATGCCCGGTCTGGTTCTCGATGTAGCCGATCACGGAAGCAAGAGCCGACGAACTCACGCTGAAGGCGGCGTAGCCTTTCTGCCAACCGAATTCGGCAGTGTGCCCGCGCATCCATTGGGAGGAATTCGATTTGAGCAGGTTGACGGCCCGCGCAACTGAAACATCGCGCGACAGCGACGCCAGAATGTGCAGGTGGTCCGCCATGCCGCCGATGGCCACCGCCTTCATGCCATGGTTTTTCAGGATTCCGCCCAGGTAGCGCCAGAGTCTGGATTGTCGCTGGTTCGGAATAAGCGGGCGGCGCTGCTTGGTGCTGAACACGATGTGCACGTAGATGCAGGTGAAGGAGTGGGCCATGCGTGTCGCCCCTCCGGGGCTTGGACATCCTAACAAACGCCTTCCCAGCCCTTCCGGGCTGGGCTATTCTCGTTCGGCCCCTTCGGGGCCTGAGGCGTAGGCCTGTTGAACGTCATCGCTTGGCCCAAAGGGCTAACCATGGCGCCCTCCTCATTTATTTATGTGATGTGCCAAAGAATCAATTTGCCGAGAACCTGTCCAGTCACCCTTCATACGGCCACGCCCCTAAGACCGTTACCTGCGCTGCGCCAGGTAGTAGCTGTCGTAGCCGCGCTTGGCGCCGGGCATGGGTGGGCGCACGTCCATGCCGTCGAAAAAGCGCACGCGGCGGAATCCAGCCTGGCTGAGCGCGCGGCGGATGGCGCGGTCGCTCCACGCGATGTGGGGCACGGATTCCTTCTGGTAGCGCCAGAGCCGCCCGGCGGGAACAAACCAGTCGAAGCTGATGGTGTTGATGCGGCGGCGGGCGTGGTAGCGGCTGCGGAACAGCACCTTGTACTGCGGAGTTTCCATCCACTCGGTGATGTTGGATTGCTCCTTGAGCGAGCGCAGCGTGTTGAGGTCGAAGAGAAACCAGCCGCCGGGGCGGAGGGCGCGGGCCACGGCGCGCAAGACGGTGGCGAGCTCCAAATTGCGCAGATGGTTGAGCGCGGCGAACTCGCAGGTGACAAGATCCACGGGACGGGGCAGGCGAAAGCGCCGCATGTCGGCGCACAACACGCGCACCGTAAGGTGATCGCGACGGGCTTTCTGCCGCGTGATGCGGCAGAGCGTGGGCGACAGGTCCACGGCATAGACCTTGAGGCCGCGGCGCGCGAAATCGAGCGCGGTTTCGCCGGTGCCGCAACCCAGGTCGCAGGCGGAACGCGCTTCTGCGAGGAGCTTGCCCAGGATCTTGCCGCGCGCGTGGCGGTTCATGCGCGGCACGGACTGCGTCAGGCGGTCATAGAACTCGGCCAGCAGGGTGTAAGGACCGGATGATGCGTTCTTCATGGCAGGAGCCGCCTACATGGCCACGCTGACGCCGGCGCGCTCTTCGCTGCTGGCCGCAAACAGCGTGCGCGGCTGGTAGGCCAGCAGGCTTGCGAGGAACACGTCCGGCAGTTGCGCGATGCGGATATTGAACGTGTTGGCGGCGTCGTTATACAGCTCGCGCCGGTCGGCGATGTGCGATTCAATCTGGCTGATGCGCTGCTGCAACTGCATGAAATTCTGGTTGGCCTTGAGGTCGGGATACTTCTCGGCCACGGCAAAGAGCGTCTTCAAAGCGCCGGCGGATTCGCGATTGGCGTCCAGCTTCTGACCCACGCTCTGCGCGTTCAGGAAGCTGGTGCGCGCGGCCACGATCTTCTCCAGCGTGGCCTGCTCGTACTTCATGTAGCCGCGGCAGGTCTCGACCAGCTTGGGCAGCTCGTCAAAGCGCTGCTTGAGCAGCACGTCAATGTTCGACCAGGAGCGGTCCACTTCGTTGCGGATGGAGATGAGGCTGTTGTACACCGTCGCAAAATAGAGCACGAGGCCCACGATGAGAAAAAAGAAAACGCCGCTGACGACGGTTGTGACCATGCCGTTCTCCGTTAGCCCGGAACCTCCACAGATCAGGCGAAGCTGATCTTCACGTCCTTGCGCTCTTCTTCGGCGGCCTGGAAGAGCTCGCGGCGGGCGTAGCCCAGGATGCGCGCCACGAGCAGGTCGGGAATCTGCGCAATCCTGATGTTGTAGATATTGGTGTCTTCGTTGAAGCGGTTGCGCCGCCCGGCGATGTCGGTCTCCAGGCCGGTGATGCGCTCCTGAAGCTGCATGAAGTTCTGGTTGGCCTTGAGTTCGGGATAGTTCTCCGCGACGGCAAACAGGGTGCGCAGCGCTCCGGTGAGCATGTTTTCCGCCTGCGCCTTTTCGCCGATGGAGCCGGCTTTGGAGATGGCCGCGCGCGCCTCGGTGATTTTCTGGAACGTGCCCGCCTCGTGCGCCATGTATCCCTTGCAGGTTTCGACCAGCTTGGGCAACTCGTCAAAGCGCTGCTTGAGCAGCACGTCAATGTTCGACCAGGAGCGGTCAATATCGTTGCGCAGTTGCACCAGGCGGTTGTAGACGCCGATGAACCACAGCACCAGCACCACAGCCAGCCCCAGCAATCCGAAAATCATCAGCGCCAAGATGCCCATCACGCCTCCTTATTCCCTCGCGGTCGTTGCCCTCAACCCAGTCCCAGGCGGAACACCAGCCAGGCCACACAGGCGAGGCTCAGTGCCGCACCACCGAAAATATACAACCAAGTGTTGCGCCCCAGCTTCTCCAGCACTTCTTTCTGTCCGGACTCGGCGATAAAAAACCAGGGATGATGCTCGCCCTTGCGGATGACGACGCGCAGGTTTTCATCCTGCTCGCCGGGAGCCTCGGCCGCCATGCCCAGCACGTATACGGGGCCGTCGGGGCACAGGTTCCTTTCCGTAAAGCGCATGGGCTCCTGAAAAGTGACGCCGCGGCGCGCGCAGTAGCTGCGAAAGCGCTCCTGCATCGGGGGCCCGGCGAGTCCGTCGCCGGCATCGGAAAAGGTGCGCTTCAGCCAGGTGATGAGCCCGGTTTCGGTTTCATACTCCACGTCGGGAGTGAGGTCAAACTCGGCGCCGTGCGGGTTGACGCGCACGCGCCCGGTCTCGTCCTCGAGAAAAAAAGGCAGAATGCGCTCCTCTTCGTGCACCGTCACCCAGCGCGAGGACTTGCCGCTCCTTTTGTAGCGCTCCACTTTGACCATGGAGCAGAAGCAGGCGATTCCGCCGATGAGGCTGGGAAAGGTCTCGGACCCTACGGCCTTGCCTTCCAGCTCCACCAGCCCCATGGCCAGCGAGCGACACTTCGACGTCGGCAGATTTTCCACCAGGCGTTTGTTGCGCAGGACGCGGAAGCCGCGAAAAAACGTCCAGGCGCCGAAGCCTGCGCCCACAGCCGCCCAGAGGATATCGTCGTTCTTCGCCATAGCGCCGAATGGCGCACAGCATAGTCGAGGGCGGAGAGCGTGTCCAGAAATTGCGCTAGAAGTGGTGCGCGAGCTCGGTGAAGCGCTCAAGCACCAGCAGGCGGCAGCCGTCGGGCGGCGCGGCCAGCTCCTCGTGCTCGAGGATCCAGGTTTGATCGTGGGGCACAAAGACGGCGTTCAGGCCGGCTTCGAGCGAAGGGTTGACGTCCGACTTGGGGCTGTTGCCCACCATCCAGGCCTGGTCCGCGCTGAGGCCGTATTTTTCCACCGCCTGGCGGTAGGTGGGCGGATCTTTTTCGCGCACCACCTCGATGGCGGAAAAATATGTCTTGAGTCCGGAGCGTTCCACCTTGCCGCTCTGCTCGGTGGGGTTGCCCTTGGTCATGAGGATCAGGTGGTGACGGCGGGCGAGATACTGGAGCGTTTCCGGCACGCCGGGGAGAACTTCCACCGGATGCTCGGCGATGGCGTGGGCGAAGCCGCGAATGGTTTCGTGCAGGGCGGGCGTGAGCGGCTCGACCGCCAGGCGCTCGAAGGTGGTGACCAGGGAATGCGCGAAGCTGTGCAGCCCGTAGCCGCGCTCCAGAATGCTCTCCTTTTCCACTTCGTTCAGCCGGCCACGGACTTCCTGGGGAGTGAACTCGTGATGATTGAGAAAGGAAATAAAGTTGGCGATGGCGCGCTCGAAGTAGATGTTGTTTTCCCAGAGCGTGTCGTCGGCATCGATGAAAAGCGTCTGGGGTGCGTTGGTGCGCGGGTCGCGGGACATGATGGGTTCCGGTTTCCCGCCGATCATACTGCGAAAGGCGCGGGGGCTAGCCCACAAATTCCACGCGGGCCTGGTGGGGGATGAGGCCGGCCTGAAAGCCTTTTTCAAGCAGCAGACGTACGGCGCGGCGTCCGTCTTCGCCGTAGTCGAGGGTGCGCTCGTTGACGTACATGCCGACAAACTTTGAGGCCTGTTCGGGCTCGAGGTCGCGCGCGAACTGCATGGCGTACTCGAGGGCCTCGTCGCGATGGTCGAGCGCGTACTGAATGCTTTGCCGGAGCGCCAGCGCCACGCTGGCCGTCACCTCCGGCCCCAGATCGCGGCGGATGGCGTTGCCGCCCAGCGGCAGCGGCAGCCCGGTTTCCTTGCGCCACCACTGGCCGAGATCGAGTATGCGGTGCAATCCGCTGCCCGCGTAAGTAAGCTGGCCTTCGTGGATGATCAATCCCGCTTCGTACTTTCCCTCGAGGACGCGGGGGATAATGTGGTCGAAGGGAACGACTTCCGTCTCGACTTCGGGCGCGTAGAGCTTCAACGCCAGGAAGGCGGTGGTGAGCGTGCCGGGAACGGCAATGACCCTTTTGGAAATCTCTCTGGGCGGGAAGGCACGCGGCGCCACCACCATGGGCCCATAGCCCTCACCCACGCTGCCGCCGCTGGAGAGCAAAGCGTAGGTCTCCTGCAGATAGGGATAGGCGTGGAAAGAGATGGCCGTGACGTCGTAGCAACCCTGAAGGGCTTTGCGGTTGAGCGTTTCGATGTCGCAGAGGGTGTGGGTGAACTTGATCCCCGGCGCGCGCACCTTGTTGGTGGCCAGAGCGTAGAACATGAAGGCGTCGTCGGAATCCGGGCTGTGGGCCACGGTGATTTCGCGCGCGGCGGCCGGGCGCGGGGCTTCAGAAGTCGCAGCGCTGGATTTCTTGGGCGTCATGCGGAGAGTTGCATCCCAAATGCCATTCAGGAAGCGGGCTGGCCCGGGTTGCGGGCGGTTCTCCAGCGGCTCCAGCGACTGGCGGTTTCCGCGGCCAGCAGGACTTTGATGACTTCGGCAAAAACGAAGGGCACAAGACCTGCGGCTGCGGCTTGCGCCAGCGTGGCGCCGGTGAGCAGCATGAGCCAGGCGATGCCGCCGGAAAACAAGACCGCCTCGGCCGCCACGCAGGCGCCCAGAGCGCGGAAAAAACTGGAACGATTGCGCGCCGCGAGCCATCCGGCCGCGTAGGCCGCCGCGGGATAGGCGAGCAGGTATCCGCCGGTAGGGCCGAACAGGTGCGCCAGGCCGCCGGGACCGGCAGAGCTGAAAACGGGCAGTCCGGCCGCGCCCTCGGCCACGTAGAGCGCCAGCGCCGCCGCACCGCGGCGCGCTCCCAGCACCAGCCCCACCACCAGCACGGCAAAATTCTGCAACGTTAGCGGTACGGGCGTGAAGGGAAGCGGCAGGGTCACGCGGGCGCAGGCGGCCACAAAGAGGCTCGCACCCACGACCATCAGAGCGTCGTACAACAAGGCATGGGAGCGGGCGCCGACGGGCGAGTCAAGAGTCGAGGTTTGGATCTGGCTCACGGCGTCAACTTTGGCAGGCGACATAACTATTTTTGTTCCGAATCAAGATTTGCCGGGGCCGACGGGATTCCAGCCTCGGGCGGGGCGGCCTTCCTGGCCAGGGCCTCACGCAGGGCCTCGTCCGAGGTGCGCAGTTCACGGCGCACGTAGATGAACAGCACCACTGCGGTGCCGATCAGCGCGGAAAAAGCCAAAACGAGGACTGCGTACAGAACCAGCATACAAACCGCCGATTAGCATACCAGATGGCGGCGAGGGGGAACGGGTGAGCCAGCGCGCCGCCAAGGCAAGGCAAGTTATTTGGCCATGGCCCGCTCCACGACCTCTGCCGTACGGGGCAGGTCGCGGGTCAGGTGCACCAACTGACCGTTTTCGTCCACGTAGAACATGTCTTCGATGCGCACGCCCAGCTTTTCCTCCGGGATGTAGATGCCGGGCTCGATGGTGAAGACGGTGCCCTTTTCCACGGCACCGCCGCCGTAGCCGGGGTCATGCACGTTCAGGCCCACGGAGTGGCTGAGTCCGTGAATGAAGTATTTTCCCAGGGGCTGGCCGTGCAGGTCCTTGCCGTGAGTATTGATGTAATCGTAGGCCACCTGGTAGAGGGAGTTTTCGCCGGAGCGGCCCATCGTGGACTGCCCGGCGCGGAAAGAATCCATCGCCGCCTGCTGCGCGCCCAGCACAATGTCATAAATCTCGCGCTGGCGCGCGGTGAACTTGCCGGAGACGGGATAGGTGCGCGTGATGTCGGTGGCGTACATGGAATACTCGCCGCCCACGTCGATGACCACGGTGTCGCCCGCCGCCAGCGTGCCCGAGTTCTGCGAGTAGTGCAGCACGGTGGAGTTGAAGCCAGAGCCGACAATGGAAGCAAACGCGGGGCGCTCGCAGCCGCGCCGGCCGTATTCGTATTCGATGAGGGCGGCGATCTCGCGCTCCGTCATCCCCGGCCGCATGGCCTTCATCACGCCGCGATGCGAGGCCATGGTGGCCTCGGTGGCCTTGCGGATGCGCGCCAGCTCGCCCGCGTCCTTGATCAGGCGCAGCGCGTGCACCAGCGGCTTGGCGTCCTGGAACCCGATGTAGTTGGGAAAGGCGTTGGCGCGGCGCAGCCACTCGATGCCCACCCAGGAGGGTGAGTGTCCGCCCTCGCCGCGCATGTCGGTATAGACCACGGCGCGGGGCTGGGGCAGCACGCGCACCAGCTCTTGGCGCAGGTCGTCCAGTTCTTCCACGCGGTCAAAGCCGGTTTTTTGCGCCGCTTCCGGGTCCTCGGGGCGGAGCTTGGGGCCGGTCCAGCGCTCCTGCGAGGCGTTGCGTCCGGGGAGAAAGAGGATTTCGGTGTAGGGGCGCGCAGACGATGTGCCGCCGGCATCCACAGCAGGCGCGATGAGTACGGCGGCTCCGGGCTCGGCCCAGCCCGTGAGATAGAAAAAGTTGTCGTCCTGGCGGAAGCCGTAAAGGGCGTCCGGGCCCTCCGACTCGGTGGCGGCAAACAGCACCACAGCTCCGCCGTTGGTCTTGGCGGCCAAGGCCTGGCGCCGGGCGCGGTAATCGGCGTTGGGCTGGCGGTCGAGCGCGGAGGCCAAAGAGGCGGAAAGCAGGAGCAGGGAGATCAGGAGCTGGCGCACGAGTGACCTCAATGATGGGATGGGAAGAAAGTGGATTCTAACACGCAGGATGGAGGATGCGGCGGCGCCGGCTACGGCAGCGCTTTATCGAGAATTTCCGAAATCGTCTGCTCGCCGACCTCGCCCGCCTGGTCGTAGAGCGACTTGCCGTTCTGGTCGAGGATGGTGATGTGCGGAATGTAGCCGCGATAGTACTGGCGCCGGAGCTCCTTCTGCACGAAGGACAGCGACTGGTCCAGATCCACGACCACGAAGTGCACGCGGCCTTTGTACTTCTCGTACAAGCTGACGGAGCGCCGAGCCTGGCGCTTGGAATTGAATCAACCCTCGCCGTAGAAAATGATGTAGTTGGGCTTGCCGCGGCGCGCGCCCTCCTGCATGTGGTCGCCGGTGATGAGGGGGCCGTCCTGGCTGTCGGAGTCGTAGTCGAGCTTGGGGTTGAGCTTGAGGTTTTCGGCCGCGTGGGCGATGCCGGGCAAGGCCAGCATCAGTACCACCGTTCTCAGGGTCCATTTCATGGCCGGATTGGGTCTTACCGCAATGAGATGCCGCCGCCGGCAAAAAGTTTCCGGGGGCGCGCTAGACACCCACAGGGAACGGCTTGCTGTGCGGCTCGGCGCGCAGCGTGAATTTCTCAAAGCGCCCCTGCAGCAGCGACATCAGCCCGGTGTACCAGTATCCCAGCACGAACAGTACCAGGAAGGGCACGGTAATGTAGTTCTCGTTGTCCACGGCGTAGTAGACGGTCGCGGCGAAGTAGGCGCCGATAATGAGTTCGAGCCACGGCACCCAGCCCAGGCGCCGCCGGTACTTGGCCGACTGCACGCGATCCTGCCTGGATTCCACTTTGTACTTGGGGGTGCGCTTGAATGACGACTGGATGCCGAGCAGCGCTTCCAGCACGGCGCGCGAATTGGTGACGGTGAGCCCGATGCCCAGCGCCATCAGAAAGGGCAAATAGAGAAAGGTGCGCGGCCAGGTGCGCGGAAACAGCTCCTTCTGCGACACCAGGTAAAAGGACGAAATGGAGAAGGTGGACGCCAGAAACAGCGGCAGATCGATGTAGAGCATCTGGAACCAGCCCTGGTAGAAGCGGATGATCATGGCCGGTAGAAGCAGCGTGGAGAGCACAATCATCAGCGGATAGCTGAGGTTGGCGGTGAGGTGGTACCAGGCTTCCACCTTCACCTTGAAGGGCACAGAGCTGCGCATGACCTGCGGCAGGATTTTTTTCGAAGTCTGGATGAGCCCCTTGGCCCAGCGCGCCTGCTGGGTTTTGAAAGCGGTCATCTCGATGGGCAACTCGGCGGGACACTCCACGTCCTGCAGGTAGAGGAAGCGCCAGCCGGCAAGCTGCGAGCGGTAGGAGAGGTCGGTGTCTTCGGTGAGGGTGTCATGCTCCCAGCCGCCGGCATCTTCGATGGCCTGCCGCCGCCACACGCCCGCGGTGCCGTTGAAGTTGAAAAACACGCCGGTGCGCGAGCGCCCGCCGTGCTCGAGCACGAAGTGGCCGTCGAGCAGGATGGCCTCCACCTCGGTAAGGAACGAATAGTTGCGATTGATGTGCGTCCACCGGGTCTGCACCATGCCCACGCCAGCATCGGTGAAGTGATGGATCACCTTGAGCAGGAAATCTTCCGGGGGCACAAAATCGGCGTCGAAGATGGCGATGAACTCGCCGGTCGCCGTCTGCATCCCCGCCTGCAACGCGCCCGCCTTGAAGCCCTCGCGGTTGGCGCGGTGGCAGTAGCGGATAGGATGTCCCAGGGCGGCGTAGCGCTCCACCACGTCGCTCGCCACCTGGCGGGTCTCGTCGGTGGAGTCGTCGAGCACCTGGATTTCCAGCTTTTCTCGCGGATACTCCAGGCGGCAGATGGAATCCACCAGCCGCTCCACCACGAATTGCTCGTTGAAGATAGGAAGCTGCACGGTGACGCGCGGCAAGTCCTCAAAGCGAGACTTGGGTTCCGTGATGCGGTTGCGGCGGTGGCGGTAGTAGAGAAACACCAGCACGTATCGGTGCATGCCGTAGGACGCCAGGATGATGAGCACGATGAAGTAGGGAATGAGCAGGGCCAGGTCGAAGGCGTTGACCTGGTAGAGGCCCTTGAACGTGGTGTCGAAGAAGTGCGTGCGAATGTAATCGCCCACGCCGCGCGGGCGCGCAAACACTGCCAGCCACAGGATGAAACTAAAGATGTACAGAGGATCACTCCGTCGGGAATGCTGCGACTGGTGAGCGTCCCCAACCCGCCCACAAGAGATTGATTATATACAATCTCCGGGCGCGGGCCCGGAGGGCAAAGTTCTGGTGTGTAACCTCACGCTGACGCAACCATCCAGGTGCCGTCCTGGGCGGCTTTGAGGCAAAGGCGAAAGGCGGCCCGAGGTCCTGGTTTACGGCTCTTCTTCGACCTTGATGGCCTTCAGTTGGACCGTCTTGTTCTCTTTCTCGTTCACGCTGATGTTGACGCCCTTGTTTTCGTACTTCTGAATCTTGTCCGGGTCGTTGTAACCGTAGAAGTCGCCGTCGCTATCCCAGGCGAGCACGGTGTAGGCGCCGGGCCGCACGCCGCGCATGACGAACTTGCCGTTCTGATCGGTCACCCCGTTCTTGTACCAGGAGGCAAAGTGCCGGCGCTTTTCTTCGGGAGCAGCCACCACCCGGACTCCGGCGGCGGGGCGCTGCTGGTCGTCAAGGACGATGCCTTCGATCTGGGCTGCGGCCGCGCTGAGCACGATCTCGAGTGGGCCGCCGACGCGGCCTTCGCTGATGGTGAAGCCTTCATCGCGCGCGTCGCGGTTGCCCACAGTCACCCACTTCAGATACAAACCCCCGATTTCGCTGGACCATCCCATGCCGCGGCGGCCCGTAACCGTCACGCGGTAGGTTCCGTCGGAGACCTCCTCGAACTCAAACGTGCCGTTGGACTTGACGGTGCCGCTGCCGCGGCGTGAGAAATTCATGAATCGGCGAAAATCGTCTACCTCCGCGGGTTCAAGGAAAACCAACAAAGATGCCGGGTCCACGGAGGTCGTGCCTTCGAGGCGCACGCGGCCGCGGACAGCAGTTTTCCCCGCAGGCGCCATGGTCAGCGCAAGGTCGGCCACGCCCGTCGTACCCACATCGAGCTTTTGGGAGGCAACGTGGCCGAAACCTTGCGGAGACGGGTTGAATGCAATCAGCGTGTAGGAGCCGGGAAGGACGGCATCGAACTGGAAGGTGCCGTCCTTCTCCACCTTGGCGTTCTCGCGAAAACCCCCAAACAACCCATCAGCCGGGGCCAGCATGACTCGGGTTCCGGGTTCCGCGGTGGCGCCAGCCAGCCGCCCGGCAACGCGGACGGCGCGTGTCGGCACCAGAAAGAAGTCGACGCGCTCCTCCTCTCCAGGCTTGATCTCTAGCGGTGTGGCGTCGGAAAGCTCGGCAACGCTCGGATAGAACATCGGGGCGTACACCATGGGTTCCGAGTCCGGCGAGCTGCCGGCGGCAAGCGCAGGCGCCGGGTTCCATCCGCGCTGAGGGTGGGCCTGCAGGTAGTAACGCCCCGCCTGCAGCCCGTGCAGCCGGTACTCACCCAGATCATTGCTCTCGGTTTGCCCAACCGGCACAAGGCGCTTTTTGCCGGCGTAGAAAACGTAGCGCAACGCCTGCACTTCGGCATTGCTCACAGGTTCACCGTCAGCGTCCAGCACGCGGCCCGCTACCACGCCTCCGGGCACCAGATAGGCAACAATGTCGAGCTTCTGTCCCGGACCCACCGTCACGGGCACGCCCTCGCGATTGCGCGTCCACACCGATCCCACGCCGAGCCGGTGCACGCGGTAGCCCTCGCGCTCGACGTCGAGTGAGTAGCGCCCGGGCTCAATGTCCTTGATCTCGAATCGGCCTTCGGCGTCGGTAGTGGCCTGGTAGTTGCGAACATCGTCCTCCGCGGACCTCAGGCGGAGGGCGGCGCGGCGCACCGGCTCGTCACTGCCCACCTTGAGGGCGATTCCCTTGGCGGAACCTTTTTCCGGCGGCTTGTCCGCCGCGGGGTGCTGTGCCGCGAGCGGCAGGCTCATCAGGAGCAGGCAGGAGGCCCAGAGTTTCATGCTGCTACTCTCCATCCATCCAGATTCGGGGCCCTAGTTCAAGAAATACGTGCGGTAGAGCGTATCGCGCTGCGCGGGGCGGAAGCCGGCGTCGCGGATGATGCGCCGCAGCTCTTCTTCGGTGGTGCAGTTGTGGACGCCGGCTGCGGCTACAACATTTTCCTCCAGCATCACCGAGCCCACATCGTTGCCGCCGAAGCGCAAGCCGAGCTGGCAGACCTTCAGTCCTTGCGTCACCCAACTGGACTGCACGTTCCGGATGTTGGTGAGGAAGAGGCGCGCGACGGCCAGCACTTTCAAGTACTCCACCGCAGTGGCCTCGTCCCAGTGGCGTCCGCCGAGCGCCGTGTTCTGCGGCTGGAACGACCAGGGAATGAACGCGGTGAAGCCGCCGGTTTCCTCCTGCAGGTCATAGACGCGCTGGAAGTGGTTGACGCGGTGCTCCAGCTCTTCGCCGCAGCCGAACATCATGGTGGCGGTGGTGCGCATGCCCATCTGGTGCGCGGTGCGATGCACGTTGAGCCAGTCGTCGGTGAGGCACTTCAGGCGCGCAATCTTGTAGCGCACCTCGTCATCGAGGATTTCCGCGCCGCCGCCGGGAATGGAGTCCAGCCCGGCATCGCGCAGGCGCGCGATGGTGTCGCGGATGGAGAGTCCGCTCAGTTCGGCGAAAAAAATGATCTCCGACGCCGAGAAGCAGTGCAGATGCACCTGCGGGAAGCGCTGCTTGATTCCGCTGAGCAGTTTTTCGTACCACTCCAGCGGCAGCGCCGGGTTCAAGCCGCCCTGCATCAGCACTCCGGTGCCGCCCAGCTCCACCGTCTCGCGGATTTTTTCGTAGATGACTTCGTTCTCCAGCACGTAGCCTTCTTTGGAGAGCGGGCCCTTCAGCGGCCGGTAGAAGGCGCAAAACGTGCAGTACTCGGTGCACAGGTTGGTGTAGTTGATGTTGCGGTCGATGACGTAGGTCACCACGCCTTCCGGATGCAGGCGGCGGCGCACGGCGTCGGCCTCCATGCCCAGGCCCACCAGGTCATCGGAGCGGAAAAGATCCAGCGCTGCTTGCTTGCTCAGGGACATCGCAGGCCCTCATTTTAGCCGCAAGCGCCCGCCGCCTCCAACTTAGGGCGCGGCAGAGTGCATGTTTCGAAGCGTTCGATGATACTCTTCGGTTTCTTGCCTATGGACACGTCAAAACTGCGGGAATACCTCCGGAAGGTCAGGTCCTGGCTGCCCAACCTGCGGCCGCAGTTCAAGCCGCTGGAGGACATTTACAGCGAGATTTACGAGAACCGGCAGTTCGATGCCGTCTATTTCTTCATGCTGGTGCTCTCCTGCCTGGTCGCGCTGTTGGGCCTGCTGGTAAACAGTCCCGCGGTCATCATCGGCGCCATGCTCATTTCGCCGCTGATGTTTCCCATCCTCTCCTGCGGACTGGCGCTGACTCTGGCGGAGTGGGACCTGGGCGCGAAGTCCGTGCGCAACGTGGGCCTGAGCGTCGCCGAAGCCATCCTGGTGGCTGCCCTGGCCACCTTCTTCTCGCCGCTGCAGGAGGCCACACCGGAAATCCTCGCGCGCAGCAATCCCAACCTGATGGACCTGTTCATCGCTTTCTTTTCCGGCTTGGCGGGGGCGCTGGCGCTCACCTCGCGCAAGAGCGGGATGACGATCATTCCCGGCGTGGCCATCGCCACCGCCGTGATGCCGCCCCTGGCCACCGCGGGCTACGGCCTGGCCACCGCACAGTGGAACATCGCCGGGGGCGGCTTCATGCTCTTCTTTACCAACCTCACGGCCATCATCATCTCGGCCGATCTGGTGTTTCTCTACGTCGGCTTCCGCCCGCGGCACGAAATGCTCAAGCATGAGCATGGTGTGCTGGTGCGCTACCGCATCCTGGCCGCCACGCTCATCCTGGCGGTGGTTTCCATTCCGCTGGTGCGCACCCTGCTCAGTGCCGTGCGCCAGGCGCGTGTGCGGCAGACGATTTCCACCACGCTCAAGAACCGCTTCGAGCAGCCCGGCCGCGCCCGCGTCGACAGTGTGGACTTCAAGATGGTCGACTCTTCGGTCACCATCGAAGCCGTCGTGCGTACCAGCGACTACATCGAACCGGCGGAGGTGCGCGAAATCGAATCCGTGCTTGCCCTCAACCTGGATCGCAAAGTGCAACTGAAGCTGGAACAGGTACGGCTCGATCTGGGCGAAGAGGCGGAAACGCGCCGCATTCGCGACTTCCTGGCGTCAGGAGTTATCCGCCCGCTGAGCCAGGCTGAGTCTTCCAAGACTCCGAGCAAGGCGCTTTGGGAGATTCAAAACAAGGTGCAGACTGCCATCGCGCCGCTGGTGCAGCCTTTGAACATCGGGTCGGCCGGCGTGAGCTTCATCGGACGCCAGGCGGACGATTTGATCGTGGTGGAGTTGGAAGGCACGCAGCCTGCGCCCTCCGATCCCGGCGCCTGGGCGGTGGTGGCCGCGGCCTTGGCCGAGGAAGTGGGTTCGCGCGTGCGCCTGCGCGGCACCATCCGCATCGCGGTTGCGCCCGCGGAGCAGCCTCCCGACCGGCTGCGCTTCGCGGAGCGTTCGTCGCTGCCCAGCCGCGCCGACGTCGCGCGCGCTCGAGAGTGGATGCGGCCGTGGGAAGCGCGCGAGGACTTGCGCCTCTCTTACTCCGCCGCGGCCGCGACCGATTCTGCGCTGACTGCGCGGCGCATTACCAACCTGCGCCGCCGCTTCCCGCGCAAGGAGGCTACACCGCTGGCGCTCGTGCCAGAGGGCGATCCCAACACCGTGCGCCTGGTGCTGGCGCAAGTGGTGGATGCCCAGGGACAACCCGCGGCGGCTGCGGCTCCTGCGGTTTCGCCTCCGCCGACGGCCCAACCGGCTGCTACCCAGCCTGCGGGATCCGCGCAGCCCTAGTCCTTGCGCGCAGTAACATCCTGGCCCACGAACTGCAGCGGCGGCACGGCAGCGATCACACCGCAATCCACGGCGTACTGGTAGAAGTAATCCAGAGCGGCAAGATTTTCCGCGTCCAGGGAGTAGTCGATGTTTTCGGTGAGATAGGTAAGGACCTCGGCTTCGCTCAGACCCACGCGCGGCGCCCATTCCCGGGCGATCTGCGCCAGATTCTCCGGCTGCAATCCATGATCGCGCGACTTCTGGAAAATGGCGGCCACTTCCGGCTGCGCCGCTTCGGCGCGCACCGCCCAGAAGGCGAAGACGAAGGGCCGGCCCGTCAGCCGGTTCCACTCTTCCGCCAGGTCGTAGGTGAGGTACTGCTCGCGGTTGACGGTGAGCGCCGGATCGCCGATGAGCAAGGCCGCATCGCAACGCCGCAGCATGCCATCGAGGTCAGGCTCCATGGGCTCAAAGTGGCGCCCGCCGCCCAGCCATTTTTGAAACAGCACGCGCGCCAGCGCCACCGAGGTGCGCGAAGCCGTATCCACGGCCACCGTCTCCACTTCCTCGATGGGCTTGCGGCTCACCAGCAGGATGGAGCGCACGCTGCGCCGCGTGGCGATGGCCACTCCGGGGATCACGCGCAGATCGGAGATGGTGGCGTAGGCGATGGCGGGGATGATTCCGATGTCGGCCGCGCCGGTGCGCAGCGCTTCGGCGCACGCGGAAGGCACGGTGTAGGAGACGTCGAAGTCCGCGCCCGCAGCGCCGTGCTCGAAGTCCCACATGAGGGGCGCCGTGTTCAGGAAAGAGATGGCGGAAACGCGCAGGCCGGCCATGGCAACGGCCGCATTGTATCAAGAGGCTGCCGCAGCGAGTGCGGCCGGGAGGCAGCCTCGGCGGCGACGCGGTCGCATCCTGCTTGACACTGCCGTGGCCGCCCATGAGAATTGCCCGGCACGCCAGTGCCGGGTGGGCAAAACCAACGGGCCCCAGTGCGGTAAGGACGGCACAGACTCCTATTCCTGAAGGTCAGCCATCGCCTCGCAAGGGCCAACTGCGGAGAACTCCCACCGGCTGGAGTGGCTGGCGCTCGCTCTCACGCCCACGCTTGGGCCCACGCGCGTGCGCCTGCTGGTGGAGCACTTCGGCGGCGTCGAGCCTGTTTTCCGCGCCTCCCTGACGGAACTGGAGGCCGCCGGCCTGCAAGCAGTAGCAGCGCAGTCGCTGGCCACGAAAAAATCCCTGGAGCTGGCGCAGGAAGAGATGGTGCGCGCCTCGGCCGCGGGCGCCGCCATTCTCACTCTCGACGATCCCGCCTACCCCGCGCTCTTAAGGCAGATCTACGATCCGCCGCTGGTTTTGTACGTGCGCGGAGAGGCCGCGATGCTTTCCCGCCACGCTCTCGCGGTCGTAGGCACGCGCCATCCCACGCCTTACGGCCTGGGCATGGCCGAGCGCCTGGCCGCGGACTTGGCGGCGCGCGGCCTGGTGATCGTCAGCGGGCTGGCGCGCGGCGTGGATGCCGCCGCGCATCGCGGCGCCATCACTGCTCGCGGCTTGACCGCCGCCGTGTTCGGCACCGGCATTGACGTGGTCTATCCCCGCGAGAACCGCAAGATTGCCGACAGCATCCTTGCACTCGGCGGCGCTCTCATTTCCGAGTTCCCCGTGGGCACGGCGCCCGTGCCGCAGAACTTTCCCATCCGCAACCGCATCATCAGCGGGCTGGCGCTGGGCGTGCTGGTGGTGGAGGCCGCCGAGTTCAGCGGCACGCGCGTCACCGCGCGCTGCGCCCTGGAGCAGAACCGCGACGTCTTCGCCGTGCCCGGCAACGTGACCTCCAAGAACGCTTGGGGGCCGAACACGCTCATCAAGCAGGGCGCCCGCCTCACCGCCACCTGGGAGGACGTTTGGGACGATCTGCCGGCGCACGTGCGCGACGAGCTTGCTCCCCGCGTTACCTCGTCCGAAGTCCCCGGCACTCCCTCCCTCTTCGACGACGACTCGCTCGGCCCGCAGGCGGCCAAGGTGTTCCGCCTGCTCAAGCCCGATGAAACCGTGCACATCGACGAACTGGTGGTGGCGCTCGAGCCCGAGGTCTCCGCCTCGGAGATCTTCGCCGCCCTGTTCGAATTGGAGCTTGCCGGCAAGGTGCGCCAGTTGCCGGGAAAGAATTTTGTCAGGAGCTTCTAGCGCCGGAAAACCCTCATTCTCCAATGCAGAAGGTGCTTCCCGTGATGTTGGCGGCGGCGCGCTTTGCATCCAACCGGGGGCACGCAGCATCTCATAGCACCGTTCGACCGCCGCCAGCCGCCATTTGGGACTTTCAGGCCGTTCGTGCTAGCTTCGCATCGCAGAGGAGCATCTTGGCAAAATCACTCGTCATCGTCGAATCGCCCGCCAAGGCGAAGACGATAAACAAATATTTGGGTAAGAACTACGAGGTCGAAGCCTCGTACGGGCACGTCAAGGACCTGCCCAAGACCACGCTCGGCGTGGACATCCAGAACAATTTTCAGACCGACCTGGTGGTGGTTCCGGGCAAGGAAAAGGTGCTGGCCAGGCTGAAGAAGCTGGCCAAGGGCGCCGCCGCCATCTACCTTGCGCCCGACCCGGACCGCGAGGGCGAGGCCATTGCCGCGCACCTGGCAGAGGAGCTGGGCGACAGCGGCGGCAAAGGGAAAAAGAAGTCCGGGATTCCCATTCACCGCGTCACGTTCAATGAAATCACCGCCCGGGCCGTGAAGGACGCCTTCGAACACGCCCGCGGCATCGACCGCAACCTGGTGGACGCGCAGCAGACGCGCCGCATACTGGACCGCCTGGTGGGATACCAGGTCTCGCCGCTGCTGTGGGACAAGGTGCGGCGCGGGCTCTCCGCGGGCCGCGTGCAGACGGTGGCCTTGCGGCTGATCGTGGAGCGCGAGCGGGAAATTCGCGCCTTTGAGAAGAAAGAGTACTGGACCATCGATGCACACCTTGCCGCGGCCAAGCCGCCGGTCTTCGATGCCCGCTTTGTGGGTATCGGCGAGGAAAAAACCGAAATTCCCAACGGCGAGGAAGCGGAAAAGATCCGCGCCGCCGTGGAATCCGCCCAGTGGTCGGTGGCGGGAGTGGAGAAGAAGGAGCGCCGCCGCTCTGCGGCCCCGCCCTTCATCACCAGCAAACTGCAGCAGGATTCCGCGCGCAAGCTGCGCTTCAGCGTGAAGCGCACCATGGTGATCGCGCAGCACCTCTACGAGGGCGTGGAGCTGGGCGACGAAGGCTCGGTCGGCCTCATCACCTACATGCGCACCGATTCCACGCGCGTTTCCAACGACGCCCTCGAGGAAGTCCGCGAGCACATCGGCGCGCAGTTTGGCGCCGCGTATCTTCCCGAGAAGCCCAATTTCTTCAAATCGAAAAAAGGCGCGCAGGATGCCCACGAGGCCATCCGCCCCACTGCCGTTGCGCGTAATCCCGACTCCCTGCGCCGCTACCTGAAGGAGGATGAGTACAAGGTTTACAAGCTCATCTGGCAGCGCTTCGTGGCCTCGCAGATGAACCCCGCCATTTTCGATCAGACGGGCGTGGATATCCGCGCCGCTTCCGGCCGCGACTCCTTCCTGTTTCGCGTGACCGGCTCGGTGCTGCGCTTCGACGGGTTTCTCAAGGTTTACGAAGAAGCCAAGGACACCCGCGACGAGGAAGACGAGGCGCTGAAGCACAAGCTGCCGCCGCTCGAGCCGGGCCAGGCGCTCACGCTGCGCGAGCTGCGCCCCGAACAGCACTTCACCGAACCTCCGCCGCGCTACAACGAGGCCTCGCTGGTGAAGGAACTGGAGGAGCAGGGCATCGGGCGGCCTTCCACCTACGCCACCATCCTCACCACCATCCAGGACCGCGGCTACGCCCAGAAGCACGGCGGAAAATTTGTGCCCACGGAAATCGGCCTGGTGGTGACCGATCTGCTGGTGAAGAATTTCCCCGACATCTTCGATCCGCAGTACACCGCGCGCCTGGAAGAGGAACTGGACGAAATCGAAGAAGGCCGCGAAGCCTGGACGGATACGCTCAAAGAGTTCTACAAGAAGTTCTCCAAGGACCTCCGCTATGCCGAAAAGCACATGGAGAACGTCAAGCGCATGGAGAAGCCGACCGAAGAAAAGTGCGAGCGCTGCGGCTCGCCGCTGGTGATCAAGTGGGGGCGCCACGGCTCCTTCTACGCCTGCAGCTCGTACCGCAAGGACGATCCCGCCAGTTGCACCTTCACCCGCGAGAACCCCATCGCGCTTCCCGATCTCGACTCCGCCGACCTGCAGGAGACCGCGCAGGAGGAGTACTGCGAAAACTGCGGGCGCGTGATGGTGCTGAAGCGCGGGCGCTTCGGCCAGTTCATGGCCTGCACCGGCTACCCCGACTGCAAAACCACGCGCCGCTTGGACCAGGCGCGCAAGGTGCCGGACGTGCTCACCGACGAAATCTGCCCCAAATGCGGACGCCACCTCATCATCCGCCATGGCCGCTTCGGCGAATTCACTTCGTGCAGCGGCTATCCCGACTGCAAGTTTGTGAAGCAAGCGCTGATCGGGATGAAGTGTCCGCGCTGCAAGAAGGGCGACCTGGTGGAGAAGAAGGCGCGCCGCCGCGGCAACATCTTCTATGGCTGCTCTGATTATCCCGACTGCGAGTTCACGTCCAACTGGAAGCCGCTGGAGGAAGCCTGCCCGCAGTGCGGCAACGCCTACCTGGTGGAGAAAAATTTGAAGTCGGGCGCGGTCATCACCTGCCCCAACAACCGCCGCGCGGACGACGAGGAAGCGCCGCGCCGCCGCCGCAAGTCCAAAGAGAAGGGCGAGGAAGCCGCGGTGAAGTGCGACTACTCGCGTCCCGGCGTCGCCCAGCCCGTGATGTAAACGCCGGCTTTAGCCGGCGGGGCCGTCGGGCTGCGCGTAGGCCGGCAAGTCTGCTAGACTTTCCGTCCTGCATACATTCCCAGGAGGTTCCTGTCATGGCCAAAAAGCCAACCGCCGCTGACGCCCGCATCGGGCTGAAGCTCTACGACCTGCGCCGCGAAGCCGAGATGCGCAAGGCGCGCAACTTCGTCAACTTTGAATTCAACCCCACCACCGCCGACGAGTTCCTGAAGGTGGCGACCGACATGGGCACCCAGGAAAGCGCCTATCTGCGCCAGGCTCTCTCCTACTGGCAGATGGCGGCTTCCCTGGTGCTGCGCGGGACGCTGCACCCGGCGACTTTCGTGGACACCTGCGGCGAAGGACTGTTCATCTACGCCAAATTCAAGCCGCTGCTGAAAGAAATCCGCGCCAAGTTCGATCCGGAGTTCATGAGCAGGATCGAGCAGGTCGTGCGCCAGGACAAGGAGTGCCGCGAGCGCGTGGCCACCATCGAGAAGCGAATCGTGGAATGGAAAAAAGCGGCGGAGAAGGCAGCTAGGGACAGGGCCGCGGCCTGAGCGAGCGCGCGGCCGAAGAGGACTGACACCGGGCGGCGCCGCGCGCTAGGCGACGTATTCGCGGATGTACTCGTCGCGGCTGGCGGCCAGCTCCCGCGACGTACCGTCGAAGATCACCTTGCCGTCGCGCAGAATCAGAAATGATGTGCGCACGTCCGAGCGGCCGCTGCCCGCCAGCGGCCGCATTTCGTTGGCCCCTACGTCAAAGTAGTGCGAGGACATGGTGAAGCCATCCTGCAGCCGGTGGGTCACCACCAGTGAGCTGCTGCGGCGCACGTCGCGCTGCTTGACGATGAGCTCGATGATGGTGGCGGACGTGATGGGATCGAGGCCGGCGGTGGGCGAGTCGTAGAGCAGCACGTCCGGCTGCGCCACAATGGCGCGCGCAATCGCCACCCGCCGCCGCATTCCGCCGGAGAGCGCCGCGGGAAACATGGCCAGCGTGTGTTCCAGTTCCACGAATTGCAGGGCTTCCACCACGCGGCGGTGAATTTCCTCTTCGCCGAGGTCGCTCTCCTCCCACAAACGGTAGGCCACGTTTTCCTCCACCGTCAGCGAATCAAAGAGCGCGCTCTCCTGGAAGACCATGCCCATGTTCTGGCGCAGCTCAAACAGGTCGTCTTCCTCCAGGCCGGTCACCTCGCGCCCCAGCACGTAAATGCGGCCGCGATCGGGCTTCACCAGGCCCAGGGCCAGTTTCAGGATGGTGGTCTTGCCCGAGCCCGCCACGCCAAACAGCACCTTGGTGTCGCCGCGCTCCAGTTCGAAGGAGACGCCGTCCAGCACCACGTTCTCTTCAAACGCGATGGCCACGTCCTCGAAGACAATGGCTTTCGCGCCGGAATCGCCCGGCGGGGGCAAATGGCTGGAGGGTGAGAGGGCGGCAGTCACGGCATCGCAGCCTTAGGTTTCCATCCACGTAATGAGGAAGCGGGTGACGAAAAAGTTGACCACCAGGATGAGCACCGAAGCAGCCACCACGGCCTGCGTGGTGGCCCGGCCCACGCCCTGGGTGCCGCCGCGCGCCGTCAGCCCGTAGTAACAGCCCACGGTGGCGATGATGAACCCGAAGAACACCGGCTTGACCAACCCCATCACCAGGTCGTCGGGTTCCAGCGACTGGTAGGCCGTGGTCCAGTACTGCTGCGTGTCCAGGCGCAGGGCGAGCGACGCCACCATGAAGCCGCCGCCCAGCCCCACCAGGTCGGAGATGATGGTCAGGAAAAACAGCATCACGATGCTGGCGACCACGCGCGGCGTCACCAGCTTTTTCAGGGGATCGGTGCCCAGCGCGCGCATGGCGTCAATCTGCTCCGTCACCACCATCGAGCCCAGTTCGCTGGCCATGCCCGAGGCGTTGCGCCCCGCCACCATCAGCCCCGTCAGCACCGGGCCCAGCTCGCGCACCATGGAAAGGGAAACCACCTGCCCGGTGAGCGAGAGGGAGCCGAACTGCTCCAGAGTTTTTGAGGTTTGCAGGGCCAGCACCGCGCCCGTGAAGTATCCCGTCAGCACCACGATGGAAAGCGATCCCACGCCAATCAGGTCGGCCTGCATCAGCATGTCGTCGACGTAGCGCGGCTGCCGGAACAGATTGGTGAGGGAACGCGCCGCCAGCAGGGAATACTCCTGAATGGCGAGGATTTTTCCCTTGGCAAAATCGAATGGGGAAGCCAGTTCCATGGGAACGCCGCACTATAACAGAGGCGCCGCCGCCCCCGCCACGCCGCCCGAAGCCCAAAGCCGCCCGCCAAAGGTCGACCGTCAAGACTAGAGCCGGTTTGGCTCGGTTTGAAATCCTTCAGGGGACGCTAGGTGCTGTTCGCATCTATTCGATTCATTGCCCCCTGCTGTGGCTGTCATCCTGAGCGAGGGAGGGCTCCCGCGCATTTTCTCCAGCGCGGGAACCCCGAGCGAAGGACCTCGGGTTGCTTTTCCGAGGACGGTAAACAGAGCCATCCGGTGAGCGCCAGAACCCGCTGAATGAGCCCCCATTCAACCTCGCCGCCACCCTTGTCAAGAGCCAAAAAGTGTCATTTTCCCGCTAATCCACTGACCCGCAAGCAAATATAATTTTGGCAAACATGTCACTTTTACCAATCTCTTTATGATATACTATAGTTATAGAGTGGAAATAGGAAAGCGCGGCCTCCGCCGCGCTTTTTCTGTTTGGCCCATCGCTTTCCGCCCGGTGCCCCATGTTCGCGCCGTGCCTTTCGGCGCTAACGTGGGATCCAGCGCCCAGCCCGCCCTCGGCGGACGGCATTTGCGCTAGCCCAGGGCGTGAGCCTTGGTAAGTGAAGAAGCCCCCAAGCCCCGCTAGGGGCGGCACAGGACAACCCACCAACCATGCCTCGTTCCAGAGCCCCCTCCAAGCTGCCTCGTTACCGCAAGCGCCGCGGCGAATGGGCTGAGATGAAGTTCATGGTCGAGGCCGCCGCCCGCGGCCTGCACCTCCTCAGGCCCTACGGCGATTCCGCCCGCTTTGACTTTGTCGTCACCCGCGGTGCCCGCTTCCGTCGCGTCCAGGTCCGGGCAACTTCCGTCCTCAGCAATGGCAGCTACCAGTGCAACTGCGCCTCAGGAAAGGCGCGCCGTCCGTACTCCAGCCGTCAAATCGATTTCTTGGCCGTTTACATCGTTCCCTGCGACACCTGGTACATCATTCCGGCGCGGGTCCTGGGTCGGCGCATCAGCATCTCCTTCTCTCCCCACAAGCCCAACAGCCGCTGCCGCTACGAAAAATTCCGCGAGGCTTGGGACCTCTTGGCGGAATAGGGACGCGTACACCTGCCCTCGGGTGATGGTCACTCCGAGCGCAGCGAGGTCGAGCGGGAGCGAAGGAGCAAGCACCGCCAGGCCCGCCACGCCGCCCTTTTCGCTGGAAGAGCGGGCCTTTAGGCCCGCGTCGATGACTCTAGGAGCGGGCTTTAGCCCCCGGAAGCTCGTCGTTTCGCCTGCGTTTTCACCGTGCCATTCCTGCTCGCCCCGCTCCTTGTCATTCCGAGCGAGCGCGACTGACTCCGGAGCAACGCGATGGACGAGCGAGCGCGAGTCGAGGAATCTACGCAGTCCAGGACCCAACCGCCACGAAAGAATTTGATTGAATCCTCGAGCCCTGCTATCCCCCAGGCGCCGCGAGCTCGACGGTTGCCGTCAGCGTCCCGAAGAAGCCCGTCGCGGCATCGCGCACTCCCAAGCGAAGTTCAAAGCGACCGGCCGGCAACTCCAGATCAAGGCGGAACGG
>CAYRII010000003.1:0-26550 GCA_964424245.1 uncultured Terriglobales bacterium
AGGGCAGCGAGGTAATGTACGCGGGCATCGCTGGGGTCGAGCGCGGCGGCGCGGCGGAAGTGCTGCTCGGCGCGGTCGAAGTCGTCCTTACGAAAAAAGGCGTAGCCCAGGCCGCGGTGACCGCCGGCGTGATCGGGCTGGAGGCGCAGCACCTCCTGAAATTCGCCGACGGCCTGCTCGAAGTAATCCGGGGAGTGCAAATGCAGATCGGCGAAGACGGCTTTGATGTCAGCCTCGTCGAGAGAAATTACCTCGTAGCCCGCGCTGTCCAGGCCGGGCGGGGCTTCGAGGCTGTTGACCCGAAGCTTTCCCGCGCGCAGGTAGCTCTCCAGTTCTTCGTCCAGCGCCTCCGGCCCCATGCCGAACGCGCGCTGCAGGGCCTCGCGCGGGCTCACGCCCTGGTTTTCGACCAGGTTGAAGTACTCACCCGTCTCCGGCAGCGTGTTTCGATCGTAGAGGTAGTGCACCAGCAACCACGCCTGCGAGTAGAAGACCGACCGCCGGTCGCCGCTTTCGTTGTACACCTTGGAGTGCGGTTGTACGCGAAACAGCTCCAGGACCGGCATCAACGGGGAATTCTGCAAGACCTGCAACATGCCCTCGGGGGCGGCCCCGATCTGCACTTCCTTGTCGCTAATGCGAATCGAGGAATAGTACCCGGCGAATCCCTCGTCGAACCAGAGCTGCGTCCGCGGATAGTTGGCGTTCAGGAGAAAGTGTCCGTATTCGTGGAAGATGGTTTCCCAGCGTCCGTTGGAGGAAAGGTCCACGGCAAGGAAGCTGCGGTCGTCGCCGGACTGGAACAGCCCCGAGACTGCAATGGGTTTCCCCTGCCACAGCGGGACAAACTGGCGGAAGTCGCGAGTGTCGCGAAAAGCAATCACCTGCACGGGCACGGGCATGTGCACCCGGCCGCGCAGAATGAGCGTGCCGAAGACGGCGCGCATCTGCTCGAAGCGCAGCGCCACTTCCAGTCCACGGCGCGAGCCGGCATCCGTGACTACGGAAAAATTGGGCGAACGGATCTCCACCCAGGAATCCGCCACCGCCAAAGGCGTGGACACGATGACGAGAGCGGCCAGGTTCACCGCCAATCGTTTGCGCAAACCCGAAAACTGGCAGCTCGTGCTCATGAGGTAATCGCCTCGGGCTGTGCCTGGGGGGCAGCGCCTACCTCCGCGGAGGATTGGCCAGCCCCTGGAAGCCGCGCCAGCGCCCAGCGGGCGTGCTCCGCCACCACCGGGTCAGCGTCCTGCTCCATCTTCTCGAGAAGTGGCCGGAAACGCTCCCAGCCGCTGTTGCCCAATGCCACGGCCACATTGCGCCGCACCCCGGAAAACCTGGTTCGCCGCAGCGCGGAATGGCGAAACACTTTGCGGAACTCCTCTTCCCGCATGCCTGCGAGCCATTCCAGCGCCGGATTCACCAACTCCGGGCGCGGCTGAAACTCAGGCTCGGCGCTGGCGGGAGCGCGCCGGTTCCAGGGGCAGACGTCCTGGCAGATGTCGCATCCGAAGATGTGCCTCCCCATGCTTTCCCGAAGTTCCTCCGGGATGCTGCCGCGCTTCTCGATGGTGAGATAGGAAATGCAGCGCGTGGCATCGAGCTGGTAGGGAGCCGGCAGTGCGTTGGTAGGACAGGCGTCGAGGCAGCGCGTGCACGTGCCGCAGCGGTCCGGGGCGGGCAGGTCCGGCTCCAGTTCCAGCGAACACAGGATCACTCCCAGAAAAAGCCAGGAACCCAGCCGGGGATGAATCACGCACGTGTTCTTGCCAATCCAGCCGACACCGGCATGGCGCGCGAGGACGCGTTCCACCACGGGCCCGGTATCCACGTAGCAGCAGGTCTGCGGGGACGTCTGGCCGGCTTCCCGAACCATCTGTTGCAGTTCAGCTTCCACCCGGAGCAGGCGAAGGAGGACGGTATCGTGATAGTCCGCCGGACGTTCGCTCCCGCCCCAGGCATAGCGCGAGATCCATCCGCGCTCGGGATTCGTGCACTCGGTGGAGTAGGGCGCCGCGGCGTTGTAGTTGATGGCGCAGACCACTACGGAGCGGGCCCACGGCGCCACGTGAGCGATGGCGGCGCGCTTCAGGCGGCCTTGCTCGTCGCGCGACTTCAGGTATTCCATCTCGCCGGCATGGCCGGCCTCGATCCACTGGCGAAACACCTCGAGTTCGCGCCAGGGACCGCCTGATACGGCCGCAATCCCCGCCAGGTCAAACCCGGCAGCAGCGGCGGCCCGCTTGATCCTATCGGACTGGGAGCGGTTCGGCATGGAACTCACAACCGGGGCTGAAGCCCATTATCGCTGGTATGGAGAGGCCGTTGCCAGTTGCCGCGGGCGGAAAAAGCGAGGGCCGGCCCGAAGCCTCAGGGGCCTGGCGGTTCCTGCCAGACCGCGTCCAGCCGCGCCATCACTCCCGCGTATGCGTTCATGCCGTCCCACAGATTGCGCAGGCGCAGGTTTTCATTGGCCGCGTGCTGGTTGTTGTCGTGATTGGCGATGGGCAGCGAGATCACCGGCACACGCAGCACTTCCTGAAACACGTGCTGGGGAACGCTGCCGCCCACCGTCGGCATCTCGATCACAGGCTGGCCAAGCGCTTCTCCGAGCACGCGCACCAGGGCGCGAGCAAACGGCAAATCCATGGCGGTGCGGTTCGCCGGATAGCCTGCCCCCCAGTCCAGGCGCACAATGCGGGGATGGCGGCGGCGCTTTTCCATGTCCGGCTCCGCATGCACCACGAAATAGCCCTGGCTCTGCAAGTGCGCCTCCACGCGGGCGCGGATTTTTTCCGGAGTCTGGTCGGGCACAAGGCGAAAATCAATGGAGGCCCGCGCCTCCGTGGGGATGGCGTTGCGCGCCTGCTCCGCCACGCGGCCCGCCTGTACGCCTCGCACGTTCAGAGCCGGCTTCAAAATGAGCGCTGCCAGGGACTCGCCGCCGCCCTCCGTGCGCGCCAAACCGAGGTCGTGCATCAACTGCGTCTCCACCTCGGGTACCCGCTCGAGCGCGCGGCGTTCGCTTTCACTCAGCGGGCGCACGTCGTCGTAAAACCCCGGAATCAGGATGCGGCCGTCCGTATCCCGCAGATTGGCGAGCAGGTGCGTCAGCTCCACGACCGGATTCGGCGCCCAGTTGCCGTAGTGCCCGCTATGCAGAGCTCGCGTGGGACCGTAGACGGTGAGCTCCAGGTCGGTGACGCCGCGGACTCCGAAAAACAACTGCGGTCTCCGCGTAGCGTGGACGGGACCATCGCACAGCAACCAGGCGTCGGCGCGCAGCAGGGCGGCGTGTTGTCCCAGCATGGAGCGCAGATGGGGAGAACCGGCTTCCTCTTCGCCTTCGAAGAAAAATTTCAGGTTAACGGAGGGAGGAATGCCTGCCGCTTGCAGCGCGTCCAGCGAGGCCAGCATGCCCATAATTCCGCCCTTGTCGTCGCTGGTGGAGCGGGCGTAAAGGCGCCACTCGTCGGGCAGTGAAGCCGGCAGGCCGTCCCAGGGTATGTCCCTGGCGCCCTCTTCAAGCACGCCATCGCGCAGCACCGGCACCCAGGGCTGGCCCGTCCATTCGCGCTCCTCCACGGGCTGGCCGTCATAGTGCGCGTAGAAGACCAACGTGTAGCGCGCACCCGGTGTCAAAAGCTCGCCGTAAACCGCCGGCGGGCTGCCCGGGCTTTCCAAGAGTCGGGCCGTTACGCCGCGGCGTTCCAGCATCCTCCGGAGGTACTCGGCGTTTCTGCGTATGTTGGCGCTGTCGCCGGCTAGGTTGGGGATGGAAAGAAATTCGGCGAACTCGCGCAGGATTGTCGCCTGGTGGCTATTGCGGTAGGAGTCCACCGCGGCACGAACCTTCTCCGCCGCCGGCGCCGCAGCGGCGCGGCCAAGGTTCGGGACAAGGAGAAGCAGCAGGATCCAGCGCCAATGTCGCATTGCCATGGAGTTCGTGGGACCTCGCTTCCATGCAGAGTGAATCAGTCGATTATCGCAGCTTGTCCGTCGCTGCGGGCTTTTCCGGCCAACATGAAGCTGGCCGGAAGAACCGGAAGAATCTAGCTGGGATGAACTGCTGCCTGGCAGGGACGAACGATCAAATGCCCAGTTTCTTCACTTCTTCGTTGTAATACTTGCGATAGAGGATGTCCCATTCCGCGGAGCCTTCGAGGATGGTGCGCTTCTGGTTTTCAATCTTGTGCCGTGCCGCCGCATCGATCTTTTCTTCTTCTTTCAACAATTCCTCGATCACTCGGCGGACCTCCTGCCGGATGGTGTTGCGGTCCTCCATGAATTCCACGTCGTCCATCTCCGCCAGCGCGTCAGCCACGGTGTGGGCCAGCTTGTTCACCTTGTCGCGCGAAAGCCTCACAGCACCGCCTTGTATTTGCGCACCAGTTCGTTTTTCACCTTCTTGAACATCTCCTGGTAGCTGGCGCCGCTCTCGCGCATCTCGTCCGAATACTGCTCCAGAATGGCGCGCACTTCGTCGTTGATGCGGTCTTCCAGCGCCACTTCCTCCAGCATGGCGGCGTGCACCCGAGTGGTGACGCCGGCCACGTCGGCGGTCTGGACGAACTCGCCGGCGATCAGTTTTTTGGTGACTTCGCGGGCCAGATAGCCCACATATTCTCTTGAAATCAGCATGGATGGGTGCAAACCGGAAACGTGAAACGAAAATTCTAGCACAGGGCGGCGCCACCGCGTTGACCACCGCCGTCCCCCGGTGATAGCTTTAGCGGCTGCCGCGCCCGGGCGCTCCTGGCCCTGCGTTGCGTTCGCCGAGGAGGCTTCATGGAAGCGTTGGGACTGATTGAAACCAAGGGACTGGTGGGTTCCATTGAGGCGGCCGACGCCGCCGCCAAGGCCGCCAACGTTGTGCTGGTGCACAAGGAGTACATCGGCGCCGGTTACGTCACCATCATGGTGCGGGGCGATGTGGCTTCCGTGAAGGCGGCCACCGACGCTGGAGCCGCTGCCGCCCGCCGAGTGGGCGAGCTGGTGAGCGTCCACGTGATTCCGCGCCCCCATGGCGACCTGGAAACCTCCATGCCCATGATTAGCGGCAAGGCCCCGGCCGGCAAAAAAGGTGCGCTGGGATAGAAGAGATTCTGCGTTGCCGGTTCTTCGATCCGTAGATCTTCCATCCCGCTGTTGACCCATGAGCGCTTCCGCCCAGCCCGCCACCCGCGATGAACAATCCGTCGCGGAAGCGCGCCAGTTGGTGGAGCGCGCCTACGCCGCCTTTCAGAAGTACCAGCACTTTTCTCAGGAGCAGGTGGATGGCATCGTAGACGCCATGGCGGCGGCTGCCACCGCCCACGCCGAGGCGCTGGCGCGCCTCGCGGTCGAAGAAACCACCTACGGCCGGGTGGAAGACAAGATTCAGAAGAACCTTTTTTCGTCGCAGCGCGTGCACCAGGCCGTCAAGACCCTGAAAACGGTGGGCGTGGTGCGCGAAGACCGTGCCCTGGGCGTGCTGGAGGTTGCCGTTCCGGTGGGTGTGGTGGCCGCCATCCTGCCTTCCACGAACCCTACCTCCACCGCCATCTACAAGATTCTGATTGCGCTCAAGGCGCGCAACGCCATCGTCATCAGCCCGCACCCCACGGCCATGCGTTGCACCTGTGAAACGGTCTCGGTGATGCTCCAGGCGGCGCTGAAGGCAGGCGCGCCTCAGGATGTGATCTGCTGTTTTCAAATGCCTTCGCAGGCAGGGACGCAGGAACTCATGCGTCACCGCCGCACCGCCGTGGTGCTGGCCACGGGCGGCATGGGCATCGTGCGCGCTGCCTACAGCTCCGGCAAGCCCGCCTTCGGCGTCGGCCCGGGAAATGTTCCGGCCTTCATCGAGCGCACCGCTGACGTTCCCAAGGCCGTCGCCGACGTGGTCTTCGGGAAGACGTTTGACAACGGAACCATCTGCTCCTCCGAGCAGGCCATCGTGGCCGAAGAAGCCGTGCGCGAGAAAGTGATGGCGGAACTGCGCCGCCAGGGCGCGCACTTTCTCTCCAGCCAGGACATCGACACGCTCGGCCGCCAGATGGTGAACCTCGAGGCACACACCATCAATCCCAAATTCGTAGGCAAGTCGGCGATGAAGGTGGCCGAGCTGGCCGGCCTGAACGTCGCCGAGGGTACGCGCGTCCTGGTGGCGCCGCTCGAGGGTGTGGGCCGCGAGCACCCGCTCTCGGCGGAAAAACTCTCGCCCGTGCTCGCCCTCTATTTCACTGCCGACCGCGCCGCCGCCTTCGACCTCTGCGAGCGCCTGCTGCGTTTTGGCGGGTTGGGCCACACCTGCGTGATCCACAGCAAAGACGACCAGGTGATTCGCGACTACGGCGTGCGCATGCCTGCAGGCCGCATCGTGGTCAACAGCCCGGCTCCGCAGGGCTCCATCGGGTCTTCCACGAATCTGTTTCCTGCGATGACCCTGGGTTGCGGTGCCATGGGCGGCAACATCACCAGCGACAACATCTCTCCCCTGCATCTGCTCAACTTGAAGCGCGTGGCCTACGAGATGCGCCCGGTAACGGCCCTCCGCCAGCCTGTGGCAGTTGTTGCCGCCGTGTCTGGCGCTCCGGCCGCCCAGGCAACAGCAGCGCAGTGCGCTTGTGCGGCAGAGGCCGCTCCAGCGGAAGCCGCATCCCCGGCGCCTCTGATCGGTGCCCGCTCCGCCGCGTCGCAGGCCGTGGGACGCTTCCTGGCGCGCCGCGTCACCGCGCCCAAGGCCGCCGCCAAGCTCGCGGCAGTGGTTCGCAAAGAGTCAGCGGCCCCGGCCCCAGCCGCTCAACCCGTGGCGGCGGCTGCTCCACCTCAACCGCGGCCGCGGCCCGTTGAGTTTGTAAGTGAAGCCGAAGTCCGGCTGGCGGTCAAGCGCAAGGAAAAGATCCTGGTCGGCAGCAAAACCATCATCACGCCAGCGGCCCGCGATCTGGCGGCGCAGCACGATGTCCTGGTGGTTTCTGACTCCTGATCCGCGCGCGGTTTCCCGCGACGGGCTTTTTCTTCCACCCGCCTCCGTGTTCAAATAGTCTGGACGGTGTCGCCCATGAAAGATGACCTCACGGCTTTGCGCGACGACATGACGGCTTTCATCGAGGGCCACGGCATGCGCCGCTTCCGCGGATTCGTGAACGAGGAGGTGCAGACCGTCCTTTGGGACGCTGAGGACGAAATGGAATCCTGGAAGGACTTTGTCGAACTGGCCAAGGCGGCCGGGGCAACGTTCCTTACCATGCACGAGGGTGTGCTCCTCGCCAAGGATGTGGATTCGCTGGTGGAGCGCCTGAGCCGCGCGCCCGGCGGCGACCAGGACGACCTCGACGAAGCCCGCTGGCTGCGCACCTGGCTGGGCAAGACGGGATTTGTGCAGCTCGGCTGGCCGGTGCAGGGCACGGTTTTTCTCTATGAGGTCTCCACGCCCTGGTACGCGCGCTACCAGCGCCTGCTCGACCTGGCGGACGAGTTTGATCCTTCGATGATCGATGGTCCGGGTGCGGACCCGGATGAAGAGCGCTAGGTCGTGCGCTGGACCGCGCGCAGCGCCGAGCCCGACTCCTCCCTCGTAACGTCCCTGCAGTGCGAGGCGCAGCTTCACCCCTTGATCGCCCGCCTGCTGGCGGCACGCGGCGTGCGCAGCGTCGAAGAGGCCGCGTGCTTTCTCTCTCCCGCGCTTTCGCATCTGCACTCGCCCTTTGCCATGCTGGGCATGGATGTAGCCGTGGCGCGCCTCGAGGCCGCCATTGCCGCCAAAGAAAAGGTGCTGATCTACGGCGACTACGACGTGGACGGCACGGTGGCCATCGTGCTGCTGCGCACGGCACTGGAGCTTTGTGGCGGAGCAGCCGGCTATCACGTGCCCCATCGCGTACGCGACGGCTACGGAATGAAGGACCAGGTCATCGAGCAGGCCGCAGCCGACGGCGTGCGGCTCATCATCAGCGTGGATACCGGGATTCGCGCCTTTGCGGCCGCAGAAGCTGCTGCCCGCGCCGGCGTGGATCTCATCGTCACCGACCATCACCTGCCGGAGTCGCAAGAAGGCGTGCCGCGTGCTCTCGCCGTCCTCAACCCCAACCAGGCGGGCTGCGGCTATCCCTGCAAGGGTCTGTGCGGTGCCGGGGTCGCGTTCAAGCTGGCGCAGGCGTTGTTGCAACGTGCCGGGCAGGAGCGCTTGCTGCCCTCCTTCCTGAAAATGGTTGCTCTTGCCACCATCGCGGATGCCGTCCCGCTCGCGGGAGAGAATCGCGTCATCGCTCGCCTCGGGCTCGAGGGCCTGCGCAGGCCTGCCAATGCGGGACTGAAAGCGCTGATGGAGGTGGCCTCGCTCGATCCGGCCGCCCGGCCGCTCACCGCCACCGACGTGGCCTTTCGCCTGGCGCCGCGCCTGAACGCGGCCGGGCGCATGGATGTTGCCCGCGATGTCATCGAGTTGTTTTCCTGTTCCAACCAGGAAAGCGCCCGTGCCATCGCCATGCGGCTTGACCGGCTCAACGGCGAGCGCCAGCAGGAAGAGCACCGCATCGTCAAGGAAATCTTCGCCCGCCTCGATGCGGACCCGGAAGTGCGCCATTCGCATTGTCTGGTGGTGGAGGGAGAAGGCTGGCACCGCGGGGTGATTGGCATCGTGGCCACGCGCGTGGTGGAACGCTATGGGCGGCCCGCCCTCGTGGTTTCAACCGGGGACGGCGAGGCGCACGGCTCCGGCCGCTCCATCCCCGGCTTTCACCTGCTGGAAGCGCTGGAATCCTGCCGCCAGCTTTTTGAGCGCTTCGGCGGCCACGCCGCCGCCGTGGGCTGCACCCTGCCTGCTACGCGGCTTCCGGAATTGCGCTCGGCCCTCGAGGCCTTCGCCCGCGCCCGCCTCACCGAAGACGACTTTGCGCCTTCCCTCGCCCTGGACGCCGAACTTTCCCTGGAGGAAATCACGCCTCAACTCCACGGTGCACTGCAACAGCTTGCACCTTTCGGAGTGGGCAACCCCGAGCCCGTTTTTGCCGCCCGCGGTGTGCGCCTGCTGCAGCCGCCGCGCCTTCTCAAGGACATTCATGTCAAGCTGCGTGTTGCTGCGTCGTCTGCCGGCCGTTCCTTTGACGCTCTGGGCTGGCGCATGGCGGAACGCATTGCGCCGCTCAGCCTCGTGGCGGGTGACTCCCTGGATATTGCCTTCACGGTGGAAGAAAACACTCATCCGGACTTCGGCGGGTTGCAACTGGAGTTGCGTGACGTGGCAAAGATCCAGAAGCTGGCTGCGGTTTGAGGCTCCAGTCTGCGCAGCGGTTCCAAGACCGAAGTTTGTTGTCTACCTTCCGGCCTTGGGATACACTCCGCGCCTGAAGGAGACCCGCTCTTGATCTATTGTTCGCGTTGCGGCCGTCAGATCGAAGTCAACGCCAAGACTTGCTCCTGGTGTGGCGCCGACACGACGGCTGCGGCCGACGAAACCGTTCCCTTTCTCGGCCTGCCACAGGAAGCCTTCGCCGGGTTCTGGATCCGCTTCCTGGCCGCCATCGTGGACGGAATCATCATCAACATCATTCTGCTGCCGGTCGCGTTGATCCTCGGAATACTCGTCGGTGTGGCGGGAAAAACGGTTGGCATGCCGGACCTTGGCATTGATCTGGTTGGCACCTTCGCCGGGTTCGGGCTGGGACTGCTGGCAAGCTGGATTTACGAAGCCACCACCACCAGTTCCTCCTGGCAGGCCACGCCCGCCAAGAGGCTGCTCAACATCTACGTCACGGACCTGGACGGAAAGCGCATCTCCATGGCGCGCGCAACGGGGCGCCATTTCGCCAAGTACGTTTCCTCGATCACGCTCCTGATTGGCTACATCATGGCCGGATTTACGCAGCGCAAGCAGGCCCTGCACGACATCCTGGCCGGCACATTGGTCCACCTCGGTCGCCCCTGACCCCGCGCTCGCTGCCTCCACGTCTCGCGTAAGATAGAAACATATGGCGTTCGATGCCCGGCGCTTGCGCAGGTGGTTTGCCCTGGCGGCCCTGCTTTTGCTGCTGGTGGTTGCGGGATTCTACGTCCGCGGCCGGCAGGCGGCACGTCGCGCTTCCCAGGACATTCCCCGGCAGCTGGGCGTCGACGTCCAGCAGAGCACGGAGGGATTCACCCTCTCCAAATCCGAAGGCGGGCGCACGCTGTTCACGGTGCGCGCCTCCCGCGCGGTTCAGTTCAAAGGTGGTGGCCGGGCGGAACTCAAGGATGTCTACATCGTGGTGCGCGGCCGCCGCTCCGACCGCTTCGACCAGATCTACGGTTCCGACTTCGAGTACGACCCCTCAACGGGCGATATCACTGCCCGCGGCGAAGTTCACATCGACCTTGAGACCGACGAAGAGGGGCCCGAGCGGCCCGACCAGACCCCGCCGAGCGAGTTGAAAAATCCCGTGCACCTCAAGACCAAGGGCCTGGTGTTCAACCAAAAGACTGGAATCGCCCGCACCAGGGAGGCCATCGAGTTTCGCATTCCCCAGGCCAGCGGCACGGCGGTGGGCGTGCGCTACAACTCGGCCGCCAACGTGCTCACGCTGGAATCCAAAGTTCAGGTTCGCCTCTCCGGCCCCTCCCGGGCAATGATTACCGCGGAGAGCGGCGCCATCTCCAAGGAGCCGCGCCGCGTTGAACTCAAAGCCGTTCGCATCGAGCAAGGAACGAACCGGCTGGCTGCCGACCGCGTCGCCATCTTCCTGCGAGACGACAATTCCGTGGACCGGGTGCTGGCTGAAAGTAATGTCAGGGGTTCTGCGAACGGCTCGCTTGCGGCCTCCCTGGTGGCGCCCCGCGCGGAATTCTTCGTTGAGCCGCGCGGCACGCTGCGTTCCGCGCAGCTTTCCGGTGGCGTCAAGCTGGATGCGTCCTCTTCTAGTCTGGTGCACGCCGAGAGCAGGGAAGTGATTCTGGAATTTGCTGCCGGCAACCGCCTGGCCAAGGTCCGCACGCTCAGGGATGTGCGCCTGACGCGCCGCCCGCAGCGAGGCGCTCGCGAACAGGCGCTCGAACTCACTGCTGCGGGTGTGGACTTCCTGCTGCGCGAGGGGCGATTTTTGGAAAAGGCGGTCACGTCCGGTCCGGCCGAGATCACCATTGTGCCGCCCGGCGGCGCTTCCAACACTTCGACCACACGCGTCTTTGCAGCCCACCTGGAAGCCGCGTTCGGCAAGCGCAACCGCCTGCTGCGACTCAATGGTCCACAAGCGAAAATCATCGCCTCCTTGCCCGGGGCTCCGGACCGCATCAGTGAAAGCCGGCAATTGAACGTGCGTTTTTCCGAATCAGGCCGGGGAGCGATCGCCTCTATTCACCAGTCCGGCGACGTCCGCTACTCCGAACCCGGGCGCTCCGCCCGCGCCGCCGACGCAGTCTACGAGCCCGCCTCCGGGGAACTCGTGCTTACCGGCTCGCCGCGCTTTGTGGACGGGCCGCTGGTTACCACCGCGCGCACCCTGCGCCTGAATCGCTCCACCGGGGAAGCCTTTGCCGAAGGCGACGTCAAGACCACTTACACTCCGGGCGCCGCCCAGCCCGATGGCGCTCTTCTGGCTTCCGCCGATCCCATCCACGTTACGGCGCGGGCGATGACCGTCCGCCGGGACTCCGCACTGGCCGTGTACACCGGCGGCGCGCGCCTCTGGCAGGGAGCCAATATCGTGCAGGCCCCCGCCATCGAATTCGACCACAACCGCCGCAGCATGCTGGCTCGCGGTGGCAGCGCTGCGGGGGTCACCACAGTTTTTGTTCAGGAGTCAGCCGAAGGCCGGCGCACACCCGTGCAGGTAAGTGCCGCGCGCCTCAGCTACACAGACCGCGAGCGGCGGGTGCACTTCGCGGGCGGGGTTTCTGTCCGCGGCGGCGATGCCCGCGTTTTCGCCGACGAGGTGGATGTTTTCCTGCGGCCCGCGGCGCTCGGGACCTCTTCCGGCCCGGGTGTTCTGGAGCGGATTGCGGCCCAAGGCAACGTTCGCGTGGAGGAGGGCTCGCGCCGGGCCCAAGGGGCGCTTTTGGTCTACACCGCTGCGGATGGAAAGTTCGTCCTGACGGGCGATGGCGCCAATCGCCCTAGCATTTTTGATGCCGAACTCGGTTCCACTACTGGCGATTCGTTGACTTTCTTTAGTCGCGATGATACGGTGCTCGTCGATAGCGGCACTTCCACACGCGCGGTCACCCAGACGCGGGTTTCTAAGTAGATGCAGACCCTGGCGACTGACGAGCTTGGCAAGTCGTACCGTGGGCGCAGGGTAGTCAACGGCGTTTCCCTCCAGGTACACAAGGGCGAAGTGGTGGGCCTTTTGGGCCCCAACGGCGCCGGCAAGACCACCACTTTCTACATGATCGTGGGTCTCACCCCGCCCGACACCGGCCGGGTCCTGTTCGACGGCGAGGACATCACCAGCCTGCCCATGTACCTGCGCGCCCGCAACTTCGGCGTCAGCTACCTGCCCCAGGAGCCCTCGGTGTTCCGCAAGCTGACCGTGGAAGAGAACATCCTGGCCGTGCTCGAGGCCCAGCCCATCTCCTGGCACGAGCGCCGCGAGCGCCTGGAAACGCTCCTCGAGCGCCTCGGCCTCGGCCATCTGCGCAAGAACCGCGGCTACTCCCTCTCCGGAGGCGAGCGCCGCCGCGTGGAAATCGCTCGCAGCCTCTGTATCTCTCCGGCTTTCATTCTTTTGGACGAGCCCTTTTCCGGCATTGATCCCATCGCCGTTCTCGATCTACAGAAGATCATCTTCGACCTCAAAGCCAGCGGCATCGGAGTGCTCATCACAGACCACAACGTGCGCGAGACTCTGACGGCCACCGATCGCGCCTACATCATCAACGAGGGACGAATCTTCCGCTCTGGTACTCCCGAGCAACTCGGCAACGACTCCGAGGTCAAGCGGGTTTACCTGGGCGAGAGTTTCTCGCTCGTTTGAGAGACAATGGAGGAGTAGCGCCCGTTCTTCCGACATCATGGTGAACCTCCAGCCCAAACTCAGCCTGAGAGTCTCGCAGAAGCAGATTCTGACGCCCGGCCTGGTGCAGATGGTCAGCGTCCTGGTGCTCAACAAGATTGAACTCAAGGATATGATCACGGCCGAGATGGTGGAGAACCCCGTGCTGGAGGAGCTGGACTCCGCCGTCCCTTTGCTGGATGAGGTTGCCGGGCGCGAGGAAGATCGCGAGCGCGCCACCTCCACCGAGGAAACCAGCCAGGAAGAAAAGGCGCGCGACCCCTTCGACGAGATCGATTTCGGCTCGTACTTCCGCGACTACCTCGATCCAGGCTACCGCAGCCCGAGCGCGGAGGTCGTCGAGCGGCCCTCCTTTGAGAACTTCCTCTCTCGTCCCACCACTCTCACCGATCACCTGTCGTGGCAGTTGGGCTCCATGCACGTCAGTGACGCAGTGCGCGAGGCCGCTGAATTGATCATCGGCAACCTCAACGAGGACGGTTATCTGAAGGCCAGTGACGAGGAACTTCTGGCGGCCAGCCTGGGAGTTTTTCCGGCTGCCGAGGAAGACGCGGAAGAGATTGAGGGAGAGATTGAGGAGGCGGCATCAGGACCGGAGGAAGCAGACGCTCTCCCATCCGCAGCCGCCGGCCAAAAGGTGGTCGAAGAACTCGTAGAGATCGCGATTGAAAACGAAGAAGCGGTTGAAGTCGGGCTCACCGCCGAGGAAAGACCCGCCGACGAGCCCGCCCCTGCCATCCTGCCCTCGCATCCAGACAATGTCATCGCCATGCCTGTGCCCTCCGGCGCTGCGCCCGCTTTCACCCGCGCCGACCTCGAGGAAGCGCTGGCCCTGGTGCGCAAGATGGACCCCGTGGGCGTAGGTGCGCGCGATTTACGCGAGTGCCTGCTCGCCCAGCTCGAGTACCACCAGCACCTGCAGCAGAGCGCCGTCAACGGAGATGCCACTCTCGGCCAGACTCTGGCCGATGGCGTGGCCATCGTTCGCGATCACCTCAAGGCCCTGGAAGCCAAGCAGATCAGGGAGATCAGCCGCGCCCTTGACCGCCCGCAGGAGGCCGTGCTCGAGGCCGTGAATTACATCCGTACCCTCGATCCTCGCCCCGGCCTGCGCTATAACACCGTCGAGCCGCGTCTCATCGAGCCCGAAGTGGCTTTCGTCAAGCAGGGGGACGACTACCTCATCCTCATGAACGACGACGATGTTCCGCAGCTCCGCCTGAATCACTCTTATAAACGTCTTCTGGTGCGTGATGCCGCGGAAAAGGACGTGCGCAACTACGTCAAGGAGCGCTACAAATCCGCCATTCAGCTCATCAAGAACATCGAGCAGCGCCGCCAGACCATTCTGCGCGTTTGCCAGGCTGTTCTCGCCCGCCAGCGCGATTTTCTCGACCACGGCATTGAGCAGCTCAAGCCCATGATGATCAAGGAGGTCGCCGAGGAGATAGGCGTCCATCCCTCAACTGTGAGCCGCGCCGTGGCCAACAAGTACGCGCATACGCCGCAGGGTGTCTTCGAGTTGCGCTACTTTTTCAGCGAAGGCGTCCAGGGACCCGAAGGCGCCGGCACGTCGCTGCTCGTCCTCAAGCAGCGCGTCAAGAAACTCATCGAGGAAGAGGATCCCGCCAGGCCGTTAACCGACGAGCGCATCACCCGCATCCTCCAGTCGCAGGGCATCCAGGTCACTCGTCGCACGGTTGCGAAGTACCGGGAAGACATGCGCATCCCCAGCACCCACCAGCGCAGAGTGAAAACTTAGAGCTGTAGGCGGTTCCAGCACGGACCCGGCCTCGGTCGCCGCATCCGCAACCGGCCGGATCCTTCAGGAGGGAGTCTATGAATGTGGAATACACCGGCAGGCAGTACAATCTCACTCCCGCAGTCCGCAAACAGGTCGAGCACGGGTTGACCAAGCTCGAAAAGATACTGGGCGCCAACTTCGAGGCGCATGTGATCCTGGCAACCGAAAAGCGCCGTTTCATCGCCGAGATCACCATTACCGTCCGCAACCATCCCATCGTGGGCATCGCCGAGGCTGGCGAGATGTCCGCCGCTGTGGGCGAAGCGCTGGACCGCATCAGCCGCCAGGCCGTCAAGTACAAGGGACGCTGGCGCGCCATCAAGCGCAAGCCCCGCAAGAAATGGGATGGCGCCGGACGCACCGAAAAGAAGAGTCAGGTGGCCGTCGGCCCTTCCGTTTCCGCCGCGATTCCGGTCGTCGTGCACTCCTTTCCCTCCACCGTGCGCACCTCAGAGGCCCACGTCGTCCACGCCCAGGACGCCGTCGCTCTCCGCCCCATGACGCTGGAAGAGGCCATCAAGGAGGCCGAGTTCCGCGACCGGGAGGTCTTTGTCTTTCGCGATCCCTCCGGCAAGGTCAAGGTGCTGCACCGCACACGCGATGGCAAGCTGGAGCTGATCGAGGCTCCCTGAGGGTGCCTCTCTTGGACACGAGTCACTCACGCCGCCCTGTGGTGCTTTTGCTCGGTCTTCTTTTTCTGGCGCCGGGTTCCGGTGGCCTGCCGGCCGGTGCGGCTTCGCAGGACGCGCCCCCGGCTGTTGCTCCGGGGCGTCGCCAGCAGGCTCGCCAGGTTCACCTCGCGGACGCTCTCCTGACTGCAGTTGACTTCCGCGACAGCAAGACCGCCTTGACGCTGCTCTCGCAGGGCGCCAATCCCAACCTGGCCCGTGACGAAAACGGCGTCACCGCACTGATGCTCGCCATTGAAAACGGCGAAATCGGCCTGGTCACCGCGCTGCTCGAGGCCGGCGCCGACCCCAACGCCGCCGACGTTTCCGGCTGGACCGCTCTCATGACCGCCGCCGACAACGACTTCCCGGAGATCCTCTCCTTGCTCCTGTCCCGCAACGCGCGTGTCGAGGCCACCGACTCCAACGGCTGGACCGCGCTGATTGTCTCCATCGCCAGCCATCACCCGGCTGCGGCGCGCGCTCTGCTGGCTTCCGGGGCTGACCCCGACGCCCGCGACAAAAACGGCACCAGCGCCCTCATGCTGGCCGCGGCCTCAGGACAAACCGATGTGGTCGCCGCCATCCTGTCCGCGCTCTCTGCCGGTGACGCCGGTGGCCGGCGTCGCAAAGCAGCCCTTGCCTCCCGTGATTCCAGCGGCTGGTTGGCCTTGCATCATGCCGCTTCTCAGGGCCGCGCTGACGCGGCCCAAAAGCTGATCTCGGCCGGAGCCGAAGTGGATGCCTTGAACGCCTCCGGCTACACCCCTCTGCTGCTCGCGGCGGAAGCCGGGGATGCCGCCACCGCCGGTGTGCTTCTGGCCGCGGGCGCCAGCATTAAGGCCCGCACCCGCGGGGGCGTGGGCCCGCTTGCTCTCGCTGCCTACCGCGGCGATGCTCCCACGGTCGAAGTCGTTCTCACGGCCGGAGCCGACCCCAACACCGCCGCTCCCGACGGCCGCACCGCCCTCATGGAAGCCGCGGCGCGCGGCTGGACTGATGTAGTCGAGGTTCTGCTCAAGGCCGGCGCCGACTTCAACTCCCGCTCTGCCTCAGGCGACACCGCGCTTTCCCTGGCCCGCAAACGCCCCGACAACGCCGACGTCGAGCGCTTGCTCCTCGCTGCCGGCGCCCGCTAGTCGCCCGCTTCCGGAACACTCCGCGCCACTCATCTCCTGCCGCTTTTCGGTGGTACTATGCGCTCGTGCCTCGCCGCCAGCCTGCCAGGTCGCGGAAAAAATCCAAAGCTGCCACGGCTTCCCGCGTCCCCCGTCCGCAGCGCGAGCTGGTCATCATTACCGGCATGAGCGGCTCGGGAAAGGCCTCGGTTCTCAAGGCCTTTGAGGACCTCGGCTACTACTGCGTGGACAATCTGCCCGTGGACCTCATTCCCCGCTTCGCGGACCTCGCGCGCCAATCCGCCGAAATCGAGCGCGCCGCCCTGGTGGTGGATGTGCGCGAAGGCGAGCGCCTGGGTCGCTTGCCGGCCATTCTGCGCGCCCTCAAGGAATCGCTCGACACCACCGTGATTTTTCTCGAAGCCACCGACCAGGCCCTGCAGCGCCGCTTCAGCGAGACCCGCCGTCCACACCCTTTGGGCACGGGCGAACCCGTCCGCGCCTCCATCGCCGCCGAGCGCCGCCGGCTCCGCCCCATTCGCCTGCTGGCGGACATTGTGCTCGACACCTCCACCTTTAACGTCCACCAGTTGCGCGCCTACGTCACCGAAAAATTTCGCCGCCACTCCTCGGACAAGAGCATCCTGGTTTCCTGCATCAGCTTCAGCTACCGCCAGGGCGCGCCTCAGGATGCCGACCTCGTGTTCGACGTCCGCTTTCTTCCCAACCCGCACTTCATCCCCGAGTTTCGCCCGCGCACCGGCAAAGATCCCAAGGTCGCAAAATACATCCGCTCCTTTCCCCAGACGCGCGAATTCATCGCACGCATCTCTGAACTGCTCGTCTATCTCCTGCCGCACTACATCCGGGAAGGCAAGAGCTACCTCACCATCGGATTCGGTTGCACCGGCGGCCAGCACCGCTCCGTGATGATTGCCGAAGAGGTCAGAAAAAAACTGGCCGATGCCGGCCATCGCGTCCGCGCCTCCCACCGCGAGTTGCCGCGCTGAGCCCGCCCTCCCCGCTGCCGCCTTCCCGGTACTTCCAGTAGAATGATGCCTTGCGGTTCCGCCTGCCAGTACCGTTCCCGCGCCCCGCGCATCGCGGCGTGAGCGAGGTCCTATGCGCCAGGTGATGCGCTTGCTGCGTTACGCCGCGCGCTACGGGCTCCAGCTCGGCGCCTCGGTCGCGCTGCTCGCGCTGGTGGGTTTGTTTGACGCCTTCCGCCTGCTTCTCATCGGCCCCATCTTCGACCGCGTCCTCAACCCCGCTTCACAATCACAAAACATCCTTCTCTTCACCATCCCCGGCAGCGGCCAGGCAGTGTACCTGCAACAGCTCATGCCGGATCGGTTCCAGAACGCCTGGACGGTTGTGGCCGTTGCCCTGGTCGCGGCCACGCTCTTCAAGGGCATCTGCGATTACGCCGGCACCTACCTGGTGAACTACGCCGGCTTCGGCATCATCACCGACCTGCGCAACAATCTCTACAACGCCATTCTGCGGCGCTCGGCGGGATTCTTCCATCGCCATTCCACCGGCACGCTGCTTTCCACCATCGTCAACGACGTGGAAAAAGTGCAGTTCGCCATGTCCACCGTTCTGGCAGAGTTCCTGCAGCAGCTTTTCATCCTCGTCTTCACCGCCGCCGTGGTGGTTCTGCTGGGCGGCAAACTGGCCTTCGTGCTCGTCCTGTTCATTCCTTTCGTGGTCCTCTCGGCGGCGCGCATCGGCCGCCGCGTGCGCCACACCACCCGCCGCGGCCAGGACAAGCTGGCCGACATCCAGAACATCCTCCAGGAGACCATCACCGGGAACCGCATCGTCAAGGCCTTTGGTATGGAGTCCTGGGAGAGCGTGCGCTTCCACGGCGCCGCCTCGCGTCTGTTTCGCGCCAACCTGCACTCCGTGCGCGCGGCTGCGTTGAGCTCTCCGCTCATGGACCTCATCGGAGCCGTCGCCATCGCGCTTCTTCTGCTCCTGGGCCGCGACCAGATCAAGGCCCAGGCTTTCACCGCCGGTTCCTTCCTCGCTTTCCTCGTCGCCGTGTTCAAGCTCTACGATCCCGTGCGCAAGTTCGCGATTTTTTATAATGGCTTCCAGCAGGCGCTGGGCGCCTCTTCCACGATCTTCCATTTCATGGACGCCGAGGATGAAGTCCGCGAAAAGCCTCACGCGCGCTCCTTGCCGTCCTTCCGCGAAGGCGTGCGCTTGGAGGGCGTGCGCTTCACCTATGGCGAGGCGGGCGAGGAGACGCGCGACATTCTGCGCCACGTGGACCTTGAAGTCCGCGCCGGAGAAGTCGTGGCCATCGTGGGTTCCAGCGGCGCCGGGAAGAGCACGCTCGTCCACCTGATTCCGCGCTTTTTCGACGTCACGGCCGGCCGCCTGCTCATCGACGGCCACGACGTGCGCGACCTCACCCTGGCCAGCCTGCGCGCGCAGATCGGCATCGTCACCCAGGACACCATCCTGTTCAACGACACCGTGCGCAACAACATCGCCTACGGGCAGCCCCACGTGCCTCTGGAGCGCGTCGCTTCCGCCGCCCGTGCCGCCCTCGCTCACGACTTCATCACCGCCATGCCCGAGGGCTACGATACCGTCATTGGCGAGCGCGGCCTGCGTCTTTCCGGCGGAGAGCGCCAGCGCCTGGCCATCGCCCGCGCCCTGCTCAAGGATGCTCCCATCCTCATCCTCGACGAGGCCACATCCGCTCTCGACACCGAGTCCGAATCCCTGGTGCAGACCGCGCTGCACAACCTCATGGCGGGGCGCACCGTCTTCGTCATCGCCCATCGGCTCTCCACCGTGCGCCGCGCCGACCGCATCGTGGTGCTGGAAAACGGTGCCATTTCAGATACCGGATCGCACGAGGAGCTGATGAACCGCCTCGGCACTTATCGCCGGCTCTACGAACTGCAGTTCGTCGACGCCGAGCCCACTCGCATCCCGGCGGAGCCATGAGCGCGAAACCAGCAAAAGCCACGCCCCTGCGTTCCATGACGGCATTTGCGCAAGCCCGCGGCCAGGCCGGCGACCATGCCGGCTTCACCCTTTCGCTCAAGTCCGTCAATCATCGCTTCCTCGATTTGCACTTTCGTCTTCCCTCGGAGCTGGACGCCCTGGAAGTCCGCCTGCGCCGCCTCCTGAAGGAAAAACTGGCGCGCGGCCATGTGGAAGTCACACTCAGCCTGGACCGCAGCGGGACCGCCGCCTTTCAGGTGAATCGCGAGCTGGTGGGCGGCTATGTTCGCGCCTTCCGCAGCGCGGCCGAAGAGTTCGGCGTTTCCGCCGAGCCCGATCTCAACGCCATCTTGCGCATGCCCGGCGCGTTCTCTTCGCCGCCACTCGCCGCCGATGGCGGCATGGAGAGCGCCGTTGTTGCCACCCTCGAAAAAGCGGTTGAACAGCTGAACCAGATGCGCGCCGAAGAAGGCCGCGGCATCGAACGCGAGCTTCGTGATCGCATCGAACGCCTTGCCAAGGCCAATTCGGAAATGGGCAAACTGCGTGCCGCAGTTTCCCGTGCCTACTTGGAGAAAGTCGATTCCCGGATGAAAGAGCTCATCGGCTCCCATGCCGACCAGGACCGCATCCTCCAGGAGGCCGCACTCCTTGCCGAACGCAGCGACATTCAGGAGGAGATTGTGCGCCTGGAGAACCACGTCCAGCACTTTCTCGGGCTCCTCGATGCCGGCGGCGAGGCCGGCAAGAAGCTCGACTTCCTCTTGCAGGAAATGAATCGCGAGGCCAACACCCTGCTGTCGAAAACTTCCGGAGTGGCCGGCGAGGGACTGCGCATCACCGAACTCGGCCTGGCCATGAAGGCGGAAATCGAAAAACTCCGCGAGCAGGTGCAAAACGTCGAATGAGCGGCATCGTGTACATCATCTCGGCGCCCTCGGGTTCGGGCAAAACGACCCTGGTGGCCGAGCTGCGCAAGATCGTGCCCGACCTGGATTTCTCCATTTCCTACACCACGCGCGCGCCGCGCGGCAGCGAGCAAAACGGCCGCGAGTACTATTTTGTCTCGCGCGAGGAGTTTGAGCGCATGCTCGCCCAGGATGAATTCCTGGAGCACGCCGAAGTCTTCGGCAATTACTACGGCACGGCCCGCCGCTTTCTGCGCGAGGCCCAGGCACGCGGCCACGACCTGTTGCTGGACATTGATGTGCAGGGCGCCCGGCAGATCAAGGAAAAAATTCCCGGGGCGGTCAGCATCTTTGTGCTTCCGCCTTCTCGGCCCGAGCTGGAAGCGCGCCTCCGCCGCCGCAGCGAGGCCGAGAAGATGGCGTCGGAGGAAATTATCCGCCGCCGCCTCTTGACCGCCACCCGCGAGATTGAGAATTATCCCAACTACGGCTATATTCTGGTGAACGACCGGCTGGAGCAATCCATCGATACGCTGAAGGCCATCGTGCTCGCCGAGCGCGTCAAGCGCTCCGGCTCCGAGCCCGGCCCCGGCGAACGCGAACAGATTGCCACCGCCGCACGTTGCCTTCAGGCCAACTGCACGGAAGACTTGCAGCGCGTGTTGGCCACCTTCGCATCGTCCGCGCCTTCGGGCCGGAGCTGAGTTTTAGGAAAGGGCAGGACAATCATGGAAGGATTCGACAGCAACTATCGTTACATTCTGGTGGCGGCCCGCCGCGCCCGCCAGCTTCAGGGCGGCGCTCGTCCGCTGGTGGAAACCCAATCCCGCAAACCCTGCAAGATCGCGCAGGAGGAGGTTCAGGCGGGCAAGGTCAGCTACATCATCGGCGAACCGGAAACCACCGCCGCCGAGGCGCCCGGCGAGCTTCTCGACCCGTCTCTCGGCCGCCAGTAGTCGGCCTCGGCGGCCGCAAACCGCGGCTGCGGTACAATCATCGGTATGAAGGTCGCCCTGGGTGTCTGCGGCGGCATCGCCGCCTACAAGGCCGCCGAACTCGTCCGCCTCCTGCAGGAGCGCGGCATCAAAGTGCAGGTCGTTATGACCCGCGCCGCCCAGGAGTTCGTTCGCCCGCTCACCTTCGCGGCACTTTCCGGAGAAAAAGTCATTACCGGGCTGTTTGGCGCCGGCGCCGAAGAGCCCAACATCGACTCCGCGGTCGAGCACATCGCCGTGGCCCAGTCCATCGATGCCTTGGTGGTCGCACCCGCCACTGCCGATACGCTCGCCAAGTTCGCCCAGGGCCTGGCCGACGATTTTCTTTCCACGCTTTTCCTCGCCACCACCGCACCCGTGGTCGTGGCCCCGGCCATGAACGTCAACATGTGGGACCACGCGGCCACGCGCGCCAATCTGGCCACGCTCCGGGAGCGCGGTGTGCGCGTCGTCGAACCGGACGCCGGCTACCTCGCCTGCGGCATGGTCGGTCCCGGCCGCCTGGCCTCGAACGAAGCCATCGTCGCTGTCACGCTGGAAGCTTTGGGCGCCGCGCAGGACCTGGCCGGGGAAACTGTGCTCATCACCGCCGGGCCAACGCGCGAGCCCATCGACCCTGTGCGCTTCTTGAGCAACCGCTCCAGCGGCCGCATGGGATACGCTCTCGCCGAGGCCGCATTGCGCCGTGGCGCGCGCGTCATCCTGGTGTCTGGACCCACGGCGCTCACACCGCCCGCGGCCGCCGAAGTTGTGCCCGTCGAAACCGCTGCGGAGATGCGCGACGCCGTGCTGGCGCGCTTCCCCGAGGCCTCCGTCGTAATTAAGTGCGCCGCGGTGGCCGACTACCGGCCCAAACAATCGGCCCAGGAAAAAATCAAGCGCCGCAGCGGCCTCTCGCTCGAACTTGAGCCTACCGCCGACATCCTCGCCGAGCTCGCCGTCCGCCGCGCCTCGCAGGTGCTGGTCGGCTTTGCCGCCGAAACCGAAAACGTGCTGGAAAACGCGCGTGCCAAACTCCGCTCCAAGGGAGCGGACGTGATCGTGGTCAACGACGTTTCCCGCCGCGGCGTGGGTTTTGACTCTGATCGCAACGCCGTCACCATTCTCAGTGCCGGCGGGGAAGTCGAAGTGCCTGAGACCTCCAAGTGGGAGGTCGCGCATCGTGTGCTTGATGCCGTGGTGCGTCTCCGCCTGCAGCGCTCGCAGGCTGCTCCCGCCGGGCGCTGACCATGGCCGGCCCCCGCGGCTCCCGCCTCGACTCTCCTGAACTTCGCCGCGCGCTGCAATCGCGCATCGAGTACTACCGCGACCTCGGCATCACCGACTTCTACCGCCGCGCCTCCTCGGCGGTGACGCCCGACGATTCCGGCGAGGCCCTTCCCGGCCACCCTGCTCCTGTGCAGCAGGACGAAGATTCCGCTCAGCAGTTGTCGCTGCTCGCACCCGTGGCTTCCCCTGCTGCGCCACGTGCCCGGCCCGCCGATCCTGCCGCCCAACTGCGCCTCATCCGCGAAGATCTGGGTGAGTGCACGCGCTGCGGGCTGCACAAGGGCCGCCAGCACATCGTCTTTGGCGTGGGGGATCCCCGCGCCCAGCTCATGTTCGTGGGCGAAGGCCCGGGAGCTGACGAAGACCAGCAGGGCGAGCCTTTCGTGGGCCGCGCCGGCCAGTTGCTCAACAAGATGATCGAGGCCATGGGCCTCAAACGCGAGGACGTCTACATCGCCAACGTGGTCAAGTGCCGCCCGCCCGGCAACCGCACTCCGGAACGCGACGAATGCGAAACCTGCTCGCCCTTCCTGTTGCGTCAGATCGAGGCCATCGCGCCCAAAGTCATTGTGGCTCTCGGCGCGGTCGCGGCGCGCAACCTGCTGGCCGTCAACCAGCCCATGTCCGCGCTGCGCGGCCGCTGGCACGACTTCCGCGGCACCCGCCTGGCCGTCACCTACCACCCTGCCTTCCTGCTCCGCGATCCTCGCCAGAAAAAGGAGTCCTGGAAGGACCTGCAGATGGTGATGGAATCCCTGGCATTGCCTCTGCCGGAAAAATCCCCCCCGGGGTAGCTCATGCCCGCCTTCTGCGACGTCGCCCTGCCCGTTCCGCTGGAAACCACGTTCACCTACCGCACCGACGGCGCACACCCGGTCATCGGGGGACGCGTGCTCGTGCCTTTCCGCAACCAGCGCCTGGCGGGCGTAGTCACCGCGCTGCACGACCACGAGCCGCAGGTCGAAACCAAAACCGTCCTCAAAGTCATGGACGAAGTGCCGGTGCTCGATGCCGGCCTTCTGCGGCTGGCGGAGTGGATTGCCGGGTACTATCTGGCGCCGCTGGGAGAAGTGTTGCGCAGCATGCTGCCGCTGGCCGCCGAGGTCAAGCGCGCGTTTGTCTGGCGCGTCACCGAGGCCGGCCTCGCCGCCCTGCAGCAGTCGGCCGAGCGGGGCTCCTCGCTGCGTTCGCGCAAGCCTCCCGCGGAGCAGATGGCGGAATACCGCGCGCTCGACTGCCTGGCTGCGCAAGATTCCATGCTCGAAGCCTCGTTGCGCTCCGCTACCGGCGCCTCGCGCCGCGTGCTGCAGGGCCTGCTGCGCAAGAAGTGGGCGGCGCGCGAAGATGTTTCCGCCGTGCGCCAGGCGCGCCGCGTGACGCCATTCGCCCTGCTGCGCGAGGCCAGCGGTAAGTTCAACGCCAACCAGCGCGCCATTGTGGAAACGCTCGCCGCCTCGGGAGGCCGTCTGCCCGTGGCCGCGCTGCGCTCGCTCGAGACGCCGCGCAGCTCCTTCTCCTCGCTCGTCCGCCGCGGCGTGGTCGAAATTGTGGAGGAAGAGGCCGAGTTCCACCTCACCGGCGTCCGTTCCGCTGCACAGGCGATCAACGATTGGGAATTCAATTCCGCGCAGCGCTCCGCGCTCGAAAAAGTGCAGCTCGCGGTTGCCGCCAAATCGTTTTCCGTCACCCTGCTGCACGGGGTGACCGGCTCCGGTAAGACCGCCGTCTACCTCGCCGCCATGCAGGCGGTGCTGGCGGCGGGACGCTCGGCCATCCTGCTGGTGCCGGAAATCGGACTCACGCCCGCCGCCGCGGCCAACCTCCACCAGGTGTTTGGCGCGGAGGTGGCGCTCCTGCACTCGGCGCTCTCCGCCGGGGAGCGTGCCCAGCAGTGGCATCGCATCCGCCGCGGCGAGGCCCGCATCGTCGTGGGCACGCGCTCCGCCGTCTTTGCGCCCGTCACCGACCTCGCCCTCATCGTGGTGGACGAAGAACAGGACTTTTCCTACAAGCAGGAGGAGACGCCGCGTTACCACGCCCGCGACGTCGCCGTCATGCGTGCCAGGTTTGCGGATGCGGCCGTGCTCATGGGCTCGGCCACGCCCTCGCTGGAGTCTTTCCACAACGCGCAGTCCGGCAAATACACGCTGCTCGAGCTGCCCGACCGCGTGGAGCAACGCCCGCTGCCCGCCGTGGAGGTGGTGGACATGCGCGCCGAGTTTCGCGAAACCGGCGACGAGGCACTGTTCTCGCGGCGGCTGCTGGAGGAATTGCGCTTGTGCCTGGAACGCGGCGAGCAGGCCATGATTCTTCTTAACCGGCGCGGCTACGCCGCCGTCGTGCTCTGCCGCGCCTGCGGCGAGACCGTGCAGTGCCAAAACTGCGCCATCGCGCTCACCCACCACAAGGGCGCCGGGCGCCTCGAGTGCCACTACTGCGGCTATCGGCAGGCTGTTCCGAAGGTATGCCCCAAGTGCGCCAGCGAGTACGTCTTTTTCCTGGGCACGGGCTCGGAAAAGCTGGAGGAGCGTCTGCACCAGGCCTTTCCCCGGGCGCGCATCGGCCGCCTCGACCGCGACACCGTGCGCGGCCGCGAAGATTTCGAGCGTGTGCTCGGCGCCCTGCACGCCGGCGAGCTCGACCTGCTGGCGGGCACGCAGATGATCGCCAAGGGGCACGACATTCACGGCGTCACGCTGGTGGGCGTGGTGGGCGCCGACCACGCCCTGGGCTTTCCCGACTTCCGCGCCGCCGAACGTACCTTCCAGCTGCTCAGCCAGGTCGCCGGCCGCGCCGGCCGCGGCGCCTCGCCCGGCAAGGTCGTCCTCCAGACCTATTTCCCCGACCACTACGCCATCCAGTTCGCCGCACGCCACGACTACACCGGATTCTTCGACAAGGAGCTCCGCTACCGCCGCTGGATGCACTACCCCCCGTTCACTGGCGTGGCCAACGTGCTGGTGCGCAGCGACAAACTGGAGGAGGCCCTGCGCTACTCGGGGTTGTTGGGCCGCTGGTTCGAAAAAACGGAGAAGTCGCGCGGGCGCGACCTGCGCGTTCTCGGTCCCGCCGCCGCCCCCTTCGTCCGCCTCAAGCGCGACTATCGCTACCACTTCGTGCTGAAATCTGCCAGCCGCAAGAAGTTGAACGCCACCCTGCGCGCCATGCTCGAGCACGCTGCTGCCCAGAAAATCCCGCGCTTCAGTCTCATGGTGGACGTGGATGCCCTGTCGCTGCTCTAGGCCCTCGTTTCTCCTTGCTTCGCCTCACCGCCCTCTGCCGAGCGTGCTCCACAGCAGCCGGCACTCCCGATTTTTCTCTTGACAATCGTCCTTTGGATGATATAATTGTGGAAACAACATTATCACAAAGAGATAACTGCTTTCGATCCACGAATTTGCCTTTAACCCCTTCGCCTGCACGATTTTAGAGAAGCAATCCGCTAACCAGTTTCCTTGCACGATTTTGCGAAACGGGGGGGAGGGGGGGGTACCCTCTACTCCAGAGCCGCCCCGGCAAAGGGCGCGGGCACAAACGTGACCAGCAGCATCAGCAGGGCGAAGACGGCAAGCAGCAAGCGGCCAGTGCCCAGGCCGGGCCAGGGAGGCACCCGTGGGTGCCGCGTGCCGGTGATCAGCAGCAGCGTCGTCCACATGAACCAGCCGTACCAGAAGAAGAAGCCGAGCGGGACAAGGGCCACGGCGGTCAAAAACGACACGCGGCGGTGGGCGCCGGGAGCCAGAGCATAGACGATGTGGCCGCCGTCGAGCTGCCCGCCGGGAACCAGGTTGAGCGCCGTGGCAAACATGCCCACCCAGGCGGCGAAGGCGACGGGATGGAAGTAGATGTC
>CAYRII010000003.1:26560-33802 GCA_964424245.1 uncultured Terriglobales bacterium
TCGGTCCTCTCCATGCAGTGCGATGATCCAAGAGTACAGGCTGTCCAGCGGCAGCACACTGCGCAGCAGATGAAAGATCCAGGGATAGCCGAACTGGAGTTCGGACTGGGCGACCACGGCGGGCGCGTCGCGGGAGAGCATCATTCCCCAGGCCAGGGCCACGACGGCGACCACAAAGCCGGCGATGGGCCCGGCAACGCCGATGTCAAACAGCGCCCGCCTCGACGGGATGGGCGAGCGGATGCGAATGAAAGCGCCAAACGTTCCGATCAGAGTCGGCGCTGGAATAAAAAAAGGCAGCGTGGCGAAAACGCGATAGTGTAGACAGAACAGGAAATGCCCCATCTCGTGCGCCAGCAGGATGGCCAGGAGCGTAAAGGAAAAGGGCACGCCCAGCAGAAGGCGGGTCGGCTGCTCGAGCACCCAGGCCAGCGGGAAGAAATCGGCTTCCGTGGAGTAGGCAGGAAGGTTGGTGTCGAAGTTGTGCTGCAGGCGCGCCCCGACGATGAGCGTGGTGAGCACGGTAAGCGCCAGCATCAAACCGTGCAGCCACCAGCGGCGGCGCGGCGGTGAAGGCAGCAGCAAGACCTCGACCGGCCGAGCTTCCGGATAGGAGACGGGGAATGGCGGCGTTGGCTCAGACATGTCCGGGCCGGCAGAGCACTCGCAGCCTGGCGGCGGGCCGCGGGCCTACTCGATCTGCTGCAGTTCCTTGCCGGGCTTGAAGCGAACCGCCTTGCCCGGCGGGATCGAGACCTCAGCGCCGGTGCGCGGGTTGCGCCCAATGCCTGTCTTGCGCGGGCGCACGTTGAAAACTCCGAACCCGCGCAGCTCGATGCGGTCACCACCGGCCAGAGCCTTCTTCATGGCGTCAAACACGGTTTCCACCGCCAACTCGGCCTTGGTCTTGGTGATCCCGGTCTTGCTCACCACTTCGTTGATGATGTCCAGCTTGATCACGATCGGCTCCCGGTTGGGGATGCATTGGGCTCCGCGCAGTTTCTGTGCGGCGCCACTAAGCTGCGGATGCTAAAGGAGATATCCGGCATTGTCAACGACGGATTTCACGCTTAAGATGGCCGCGGCCCTGTTTTCCGCTCGGCGCGGCGGCGGGGCCGCAATCATTCCAAGGAGAACCATGTCCATCAAAAGCGATCGCTGGATCCGGCGCATGGCGCTGGAGCACGACATGATCAACCCGTTTGCCGAGAAGCAGGTGCGCGACGGCGTGGTGTCCTACGGCCTTTCTTCCTATGGCTACGACCTGCGCGTGGCCGACGAGTTCAAGATTTTCACCAACGTGATGAGCGCCTACGTGGACCCCAAGCACTTCGATGAGCGCTCGTTCGTCACGGTGCAAACGGAATGCGCCATCATCCCTCCCAATTCCTTCGCCCTGGCCCGCTCGGTGGAGTACTTCAAGATCCCGCGCGACGTGCTGACGGTGTGCGTGGGCAAGTCCACCTACGCGCGCTGCGGCATCATCGTCAACGTCACGCCCTTCGAGCCGGAGTGGGAAGGCTTTGTGACGCTCGAGATCTCGAACACCACGCCGCTTCCCGCCAGGATTTACGCCAACGAAGGCCTGTGCCAGATCCTGTTCTTCCAGTCCGACGAGGTCTGCGAGGTGAGCTACAAGGACAAGAAAGGAAAGTACCAGGCGCAGACCGGGATCGTGCTGCCGCGGCTGTGAGGGGAGCGCGGAGCTAGCCGCCGTTCTCTTCGGACTTCTTGAAAATGTATTTGATGCTGGGTTTGTAGATCAGCAGATTGGGGCGGTCGTCGGCGCGGTTCAGCTTGATGCAGCGCTTGTCGTACCACTCGATGACGCCCTCCACCTGCTCTCCATTCTTGAGCACCACGACCAGCGGCGTGTGCGACTGCATCTGCTTCTGGTAGTAGAAATTTTCCGCGTGTGTCTGTTCCGCCGGCGGAGTCCCCTTGCCATGCCCCTGCGGGCGGTCGGGCCGCGGGCCGCGATCGCGCCGCTCCGGCGGTCGCGGCTCACGCAGCAACTCGGGACGGGAGAGCGTGGGCCGGATCAGCTTGCGGTTGGAGAAGTGCTCCAAGTCGGGAGCACGACGGTCAGGGCTGGATTCCAGTTCTTTTTCGTTCATGCGGAAAGCTCCCTGCTGCCTACTCTTCCGATGCGCAGCCGGCTGCAAAGGATTCGCTGCCGCGGTGCCTTCTGGGCCTTTCGTCACCTGTACTCCGCAGAAAATGCCCCTGCGAGCCTGGTCGAAAAGAATTGCCCCGGTGGCGCCGGAATTGGGAGAGTGGACGGCGTTCGTTGCCGATAACGTACCACAGGCCGCCGGGTCAGAACAATGGAAGTCTACCGGGTGCGGGCCGCGGTCTCCGGCGGTTCCAGCGAAGCGGCGAAGGCGTCCAGGGAGAGCGACCGCAGCAGGTTGCGACGCATGCCGGACTCCACCTGGCCGAGTTCGCGCGCGGCGCGGGAGACCCAGGCAAAGCCCGTGGACGAAGCCAGTTGCGCGAGCTGCGGCTGAACGTCGGTGTTGCGCACCAGGTCCGTGGCGCCGGACGCAAGATAAAGCAGGTCCTGAAGCAGGGCATAGAGGGTGCGAAGGAGGTGCTCGGTTTTTGCCCGACCCTCGGCGCCGCCGCGATAGGTGTCGGTAACTTTGAAGAGGTCGGTGTGGTCGCCGCCGGCAGCGGAGGAGAGGATGGTGAGCGCGTGCTGGCGCGCCTCCACGTAGGCGGCGAGATCAAAGGAAAGGGCGCGGCCCACGGCGCCGCCGGACAGGCGGGCAACGAGCGCGCGCTGGCGGGGCTTCCACTCGGGACGGCGGCGTGCGAGCCAGGGCTCCAATTCAGCGGGCGCCAGCGGCGCAAGCGAAAGGGTGACGCAGCGCGAGCGGATGGTGGGCAACAGCTCCCCGGAATTCTCCGCCAAGAGGAAGAGCGTGGCGAACTCGGGCGGTTCCTCCAGCACCTTGAGCAGGGAGTTGGCCGCTTCCTTGAGGAAGGCCGACGAGGTGAAAACGTAGACGCGCTCGCGGCCTTCTGCGGGCCTGTAGTAGATGCTTTGGATGACGCGGCGCACCTGGTCCACCTTGATCATCATCTGCGGCGGGTCGGGCGGGATGAGGAGCACGTCGGGATGAGTCTGCAGAAAGATGCGGGCGTCGCGTTTCTCGGCATCGCGCATGGCCTCGCGGGCCTCGACTGCTTCGGCGAAGAGGGCGTCGAAGTTGTCGCATTCGGCGATGCGTGTGCAATTGGCACAGGCGCCGCAAAAGTCGGGAAGGCCGTCCGACGCAGGCTGTTCCAGGCAATTCAACGCGCGGGCCAGCATCAGCGCCAGCGTGTATTTGCCAGCGCCGATTGGGCCGGCGAGGATGACGGCGTGCGGAAAGCGCCGGCGCGCGAGCATCTGGCGGAGGCTCGCGACGGTCTCCGCGTTGCCGTAAAAATCCTGGAAGCTCATGGCGCAAATCTCCGGTTCATGCCGTCCGCGAGGATCGAAGAAAACGGCTGCGGACGGCCTGCACAATCTCGCGGTGAACGACTTCCACAGGGCGGCGGGCGTCTACCCGCAATACGCGGTCGAGGTCGCGGCGCGCGATCTCCACGTACGCCTGCCGCACGCGCTCGAAAAAGGCGCGATTTTCCCGCTCGAAGCGATTCTCGTCCGTACCCGCAGGAGCATTTCCCCGGTTGCGGCGGCGGGCGCGCTCCACGCTGGCCGCGACCTCGGAATCCATGAGGATGGTGAGGTCGGGCTGAAAGTCGCCGAGCAGGATGCGGTGCATCGTGAGTACGGCCTCCGAACCCAAGCGGCGGCCGCCGCCCTGGTAGGCCTCGGTGGAATCGGTGAAGCGGTCGCAGAGAACGATGCGGCCCTTCTCAAGGGCGGGCCGGATGACTTCGGCGGCATGCTGGGCGCGGGCGGCAAACATGAGCGCCATCTCGGCGTGCGCCTCCAGCCCGGAGGTGCGTGAGTCGAGCAGAATTGCGCGGACCTTTTCGCCCATGGGAGTTCCCCCGGGCTCGCGGGTGACGACGACATCGCGACCCTCGGCGCGCAGCACGGCAGCCAGCTTTTCCAACTGGGTGCTCTTGCCGCATCCATCGAGTCCTTCGATGGTGATGAAGCAGCCGCGCGTGGGCTTGCGAACCACGGCGGAATGATATCACCGGGCTGCGGCGCGATTGGCTGCCGGTCAGTTCCGGGCGGGCGCGAGGGTTGCGGGCAATTCCATCTCGTCGCTGGATTCCGCGAGCATGAACGCCAGCTCCTCCTGGGGATGCGCGCAGTTCCACACCGGCGCAAAAGACCGGCGGTGGATAGGCGAGGGACCATGAAGGCGCAGGGCGGCCAGATGCTGCGCCGTGCCGTATCCCTTGTGAGCGGCGAGGCCATAGGCGGGAAAGAGCTCATCGAGCTCGCACAGCAGGCAATCGCGCTCCACCTTGGCGAGGATAGAGGCGGCGGCAATGGAGGCGCAGCGGGCATCACCGTGGATGAACGAAGCCTGCGGGATTTCGGATGCGATGCGCATGGCGTCGAGCAGAAGGTAGTCGGGCGCGGGGGAGAGGGCCTGGACCGCCTCGAGCATGGCAGCGCGCGAAGCCTGGTAGATGTTGATCCTGTCGATCTGCTCGTTGTCCACCGCCGCCACAGAAAAGGCCAGAGCGCGCCGGCGGATCTCGAGAGCGAGTTCCTGGCGGCGCTTTGCTGGCAAGAGCTTGGAGTCGCGCAGGCCGCGGACGGGACGCCTGGGATCGAGAACCACCGCGGCGGCGACCACGGGCCCGCACAGGGCGCCGCGTCCGGCCTCGTCGACGCCGGCCACGCAAACGAAGCCCTGCGTCCATACGGCGCGTTCCTGGCGCAACGTGCAGCGCAGGCGACGCAAGCGGCGCAGCTTTTCCGCGGCGGCGGAGCGGACGGCATCGATGGCGTGTCTTCCGTTCACAAGACGGCGCAGCGCAGGGCGCTTGGACGGCAGTTTCACCCGGAATGGGAAAATGCGCAAGAAAAGAATGGCGGAGAAAAAAGAGCAGAAAAAGATTCCGCGCCCCGGCGGGAGGAAAATTTCCGCCGGGAGCGCGGAGAAACGGCGAAGGGAAGCGCTTACTCGACTTCGCGCAGGCGGGCGGCCTTGCCGCGGCGCGCGCGCAAGTAAAAGAGCCGGGCGCGGCGGACGCGCGAAGAACGCAGCACCTCCACGCGGTCCACAACCTTGGAGTGGACGGGGAAGATGCGCTCCACGCCGTGGCCAAAGCTGACCTTGCGCACCGTGAAGCTGGCCTGCGGGCCACGGGTACGGGCAATCACGGTGCCCTCGAAGGCCTGCAGGCGCTCCTTGTCACCTTCCTTGATCTTGACCTGCACGCGCACGGTGTCTCCGGGTGCAAACTCGGGAATATCGGTGCGCTGCAACTTGGCATACAGCTTTTCCATGACGGGTGAATTAGACATGACGATTCGTTCCTGACCTTTCCTAGCTCTTGGCCTGCTTGACGGCCGCCTGCGGCCGGATTTCTTCCGCGCGCCCGGCGCGAATGGCGGCGAGCACCCTCTGGTCTTCCTTACTCAGCGCGACGCGTTCGAGCAACTCGGGACGGTTGCGCCAGGTTTTTTCCAGCGCCTGCCGGCGGCGCCACTTGCGAATCTGATCATGGTTGCCCGAAACCAGCACTTCGGGAACCTCGAGGCCGCGATACTCCGCCGGCCGCGTATAGTGCGGGTAGTCCAGCAACCCGCCGGAGGCGCAGGTGGAAATGGGTCCCGTCCCGCCTGCTGCCACGGCTGAGGCAAAACTTTCCTGCACGGCCGAGGCCTGGTTGCCCAGCGCGCCGGGAAGGAGGCGCGTCACCGCATCCATCACAACGGCCGCGGCGAGTTCGCCGCCGCTCAAGACATAATCGCCGATGGAAAGCTCGCGGTCGGCGAGATGGCCGGCCACACGCTCATCCACGCCCTCGTATCGGCCGCAAACCAGCGCCACGCGCTGCAGTTGCGCCATCTCTTCCGCCACATCCTGGCGGAACATGCGGCCTTGCGCCGAAAGCAGCACGACGGACTCAGTTGCGCCCTCCGCCATGCGAGCTGCTCGCGGCGCCAAGCGCATCGCCTCGGCGCACGCGAAGATAGGCTCCGGCTTCAAAACCATGCCCTCACCGCCCCCAAAGGGACGGTCATCCACGGTGCGGTGCCGGTCGGTGGCGAAGGCGCGCAAGTCGTGCACCTCGATTTCCACCAATCCGGCTTCGCGCGCGCGGCGCAAAATGCCGTGCTCGAGCGGGCCGCGGAAAAAATCCGGGAAAATCGTCAAGATGTCAAACTTCATCGCCGATTCGCAGGGGGCGCACGCTCAGCGCCCACAATACCCCTTCCACGTTCCTGCTAATTCTTTTCCCCGTCCGCCTTGGGCTGGTCCAGCTCCAAGAGCCCCTCGGGCAGGACCATCTCGATGCGCTTGCGCTCGAGGTCCACGCGCCGCAAAAACTCCTGCGCGAAGGGGACCATGAGTTCGCGGCCGCCGGCGCGCACACTCAGCAACGGCGCCTCGCCCGCACCAAAAACCACGTCTTCGACCGTCCCGACGAGGCAATTACGGCCTGCGTCCACCAGCTCGCAACCCACCAAGTCACTGACGTAGGCGGCGCCTGCTTCGAGCGGCGCGCGTTCTTCCTCCGGAATCTGAATCTCGCATCCGGCCAGCGCCTGCGCCTGGTCGATGGAATCCACGCCGCGAAACTTCAGCACCATGCGGCCCTTGTGGGGCCAAAAGTCTTCCAGCTCCAGTTCCCGCCGCGCCCCGGAAGGCGCGAGCGCGAACAAGCGTGTGCGCTGTGCGAAGCGTTCCGGGAAGTCGCTGTGCAGCTCGGCGGCCACTTCGCCACGCCGTCCCTGGGGCTTGAGCACGCGGGCGATGCTGACGTAGCGGCGGTCTATTCCAGAATCTCCAGCGTAAAGCGCTTGTGCAGCTTCATGCCCGCCGCGCCCAAGATGGTGCGAATGGAGCGCGCGGTGCGGCCCTGTTTGCCGATGACTTTACCCAGGTCGCCGGGCGCCACGCGCAACTCCAGCACCGTGACCTGCTCGCCGTCTACCGCGTGAACGGAGACCTGTTCGGGTTCGTCGACCAGAGCCTTCGCAATCTGCTCGACCAACGCTCGCATGTCCCCACCCTGATCGCTTGTCATGGGCGATACCTCCTGGTGTGGGGTCGAACCCTGAATGATGTTTCCGGTCTAAGTATGACTGCG
>CAYRII010000004.1:0-11021 GCA_964424245.1 uncultured Terriglobales bacterium
GGGTTGTTCTTGGTGCGGCGCGAGAGCACCTGCACCACGCGCCGGATCTCGTCGTCGCGCCCGATCACCGGGTCCAGCTTGCCGCGCCGCGCCAGGTCCGTAAGGTCGCGCGCGTAGCGCTCCAGCGCCTGGAACTTGGCCTCCGGGTTGGGATCGGTGATGGTCTGCGAGCCGCGCACCGCGGCCAGCGCCTTCAGAACCGCGTCGTGCGTCACGCCGTGCTTGGCCAGAATGGTCGCGGCCACGTCCTCCTTGGCCTCGGTCAGCGCCAGCAGGAAATGCTCGGTGGAAACGTACTCATCTTTGAAATTGCCGGCTTCCCCGAAGGCCTGCTCCACAATCCTGGAAAGCGCGGGGGAAAGATGCGGCTGCTGGGCGCCGGAGCCGGATACCTTGGGCAATTGCTCCACCACCCGGCGCGCGTCCATCAGGACGGCTTGCGCCTGCGCGCCCACCTTGCCCAGCACCGGCACCACAATGCCTTCGCGGTCTTCGGCCAGCGCGGCCAGAAGATGCACAGGAGCGATTTCCGCGTTGCCGTGCTCACCGCCCAGCTGGTTTGCCGCCTGCATCGCCTCCTGCGCCTTTAACGTAAGTTTGTCCCAGCGGATGGTCATGGTTGTTCACTCTTTCTTGGCCGTGTTTCGTCTTTCGTCTGTCGCCGAGCAGAAAAAACGGGAAACCGGATGGTTGCCCGGTCTCCCGTCCCGCAAGGTCTCCGGTTCCGATTACGCGGCCTTGCCGGAAATCGTCTTCGGGCCGATGTTGACCTTGATCTGCCGGGGCTTGGCCTCAGCCCGCTTGGCCAGCCGGATGTGCAGCAAGCCGTTGGTGTACTCCGCGTTCACCTTGTCGGTGTCCACGGTGTTGGGCAGCGTGAAGCTGCGCGTAAACGCTCCGTAACGGCGCTCGATGCGATGGAAGTTCTCTTCCTTCTCTTCCTTTTCCAGCTTGCGCTCGCCGCGCACCGTCAGCACATTGTTCTCCAGGCTTACTTCAATGTCCTTTTCCTGCATTCCCGGGACTTCCACTTTGAGGACCAGATGGTTCTCATCCTCGTAGATGTCCACCGGGGGCATGAACGACGCCGTCGAGGTGAATTCCTCGCGCCACGGGCCTGCCGTCCACGGAGTTTCCTGGAACAGCCGGTTCATGCGCTCCTGCAGGGGAAGAACCTCACGAAAGGGATCCCAGCGAGTAAGTAGTGTCATGTTTACATCCTCCAGATCTTAAGAAGTTTCGCTACCCTGAACTTGTGGCCAAGGGTTGGCAGAGCCAACCAGTTAGCTGATTCATATTATAAAATATGAGTGTATTACTGTCAAGTAATATATGTATTTTGTTTTGTTTAACTTACACACGAAATAACGCACTTCAGGTAGGATGTTTCGGGAACTCCAGGAAGAATGGGATGATCAGAGGACTGGCCGCGACGTTCCAGAATGCGCAGGCTGCGGTGGGCGTCCTGGGCCGCGGAACCCAGCATCTCCAGGAACTCGGCCTCCCCGACGTGGTAGGAGCAGGAGCAGGTCACCAGCACTCCGCCCGGCCGCAGCATTTTCAGGGCACGCAGGTTGATCTCTTTGTAGCCGCCGAGCGCCCGGCTCACGCTCTGCCGGTTGCGTGCGAATGGCGGCGGGTCCAGAACAATGGTGTCGTACTGGCGGCCCGCGGCGGCGTAGTCCTTGAGCAGGTCGAAGGCGTTGGCTTCGATCCACTCGACCTCCTTCCCGTCCAGCACCTCACGGTTCAGCTCCCCATTCCGCTCGGCCACCTCCAGCGCCGGCCGCGAACTGTCCACCGCGCTGACGCTTTCGCACACCCGGGCCAGGTGTAGAGCAAAACCGCCCTGATAGCAGAAGACGTCCAGCGCCGGTCCCTGGGCGTAGCGCGCGGCCGCAGCGTAGTTCTCCCGCTGATCGAGGAATCCTCCCGTCTTCTGTCCGGCCAGCGCATCGCAGTGAAATCGCAACCCATGCAGGCTGAAGACGGTGGCGGTCTTGTTGCCGCGCAGCAACCCGCTCGCCCGCAACGGAAGCTGCTCCAGCTCGCGGATGCGCTCGTCCACGCGTTCCACAATGCCTGCTGGATTCCAGTGTTCCTCCAGGGCAGCCAGCACCTCTTCGCGCACCTCGCTGCGGTCCATGCCCTGGGTCAGCACCTGCATGGCCAGCACGTCGCCATAGCGGTCCACGATCAAGCCGGGCAGCCCATCGGCCTCGCTGAAAATGACGCGGCAGGCATCGCTGTCGCGCACCACCCGCCGGCGAAGTTGCGCGGCGGAAGCCACTCGTTCCCGCAGCAGCCCGCCGAATTCCCGCTCTGCAATGGCCTGCGGAGAAACCAGCCGCAGCGCGATCTGCGACGCGCTGCTGTAGAAGGCCGTGCCCAGGAAAGGCCCGCGGTGCTCGTGCACCGCCACCAGGGCGCCGGGCTCCGCCGTGCAGGGAGTGACCAGTTCCGAGCGGTAGACCCAGACATGTCCGTGCCGCAAGCGCTCCGCCGCACGGTCGGAGATCACGGCGCGGGAGTTTGCCTTGGGAGTTTTCAGGGGAGGCGTTTGCGCAACGCTTCCAGGGCGGCGCGCACCCGGGGTGCGATCTTGCTCTCGGGCTCTTCCTTCAAATAGGCGATGTACTCTTCCACCGCCTCGTTCGCCCGCCCCGCGTGTTCCAGCGCGCGCGCCGCCACCAGGTGGGCCAGGGAGGCGCCCTCATGCGGTATGGAATGCGCCTTGCGCGCCGTCAGAATGGCCTGCTCCGTCTGTCCGCCGGCCAATTGCGCCTGGGCCAGCATGGTCATGGCCTGCGCATCCAGGGGATCCGCCGCCAGCGACTTCTCCAGCAGCATCGCGGCCTCCGCATAGTCCTTTTCGTCCAACTCGTATTGCGCCAGGTTGCGGTAGGCGCGCGTGTACTGGTCGTTGATGGCCAGAGAGCGCTCGAAGGCCAATCGCCCCTTTTCCCGATCGCCCATCTGCATGTACACCACGCCCAGGTTGTTGTGCGCCGAAAAATACTGGGGATAGACGGCAATTGCCTTTTCCAGCCTGCTGCGCGCTTCCACCCACTCGCCGGCCTGCATGGCCTCTTGTCCCTTCTCAAACTCCTTGCGCGCTTTCGCGGGCACGTTCAGTTCCAGCGCGGAAACGGTCGCCCCTCCAGACGACCCCGGCGCTTGCTCGTCCTCTCGATCGCTGTCCATGCGCACAAACTCGGTGTGCGAGTTTTCTCCACGGTGGATGGAAAAAACAGGCGTGGTGACCTCCACGAGTCCCTGGCCGGTGACGCGCAGCCGGTAGTTGCCGGGTTGCAGTCCGGAGATGGATACCTGCCCCAGGTCGTCCGTAAACCTCTCCGTCATCGTCACCTCCGCAGTGGAGAGCAATTGCACGCGGATGTTTCGGGCAGCGGGGCGATCATTCGTGAACGTGACCCGCACCTTCAGTTCTGCAGAAGGGAAACCGGTCGAGGGGGTGGAGAACTGGCCGGGAGCGGGCAGGCTGAGCAGGAGGGCAAGCAGTACCGAGAAAAGCCGGAGAGTGGAGAACATCGCAACCTCCTTGGGAAGGCCGCCGAGGCCTTCGCCTACACCGATTCCGCGGCCGAGGCGCCGGTTTCGGCCACCGCGTCTTCGTGTCCGGCGGAGTCGTTTTCCGCAGCTGCCGCGCGCCGCGACTTGCGCCGCGCGGGCGGCGCTTCCGGCTCGTGCGCCGGATCGTAGTACAGAATCCGCCCGCAGGAATCGCAGGTCACGATCTGCGCGTTGCCGCGCACCTCGGCATACGTCTGCGGGCGCAGCAGCACGTGGCAGGCCGAGCACTGGTGCTCGATGGCTTCCGCGATGGCCGAGTTCCGGCGCTGGATCAGCAGGCGGTCGTAGAGGTCCAACACGTCGCCGGTGATGCCCGCGCGCAGCGTCGTGCGCTGCCCGTTCCAATCGGAGAGCTGGGCTTCATCCTCCTCGGTGCGCTTCCGCGCCGCTGCCTGTTCCTGTTCGACTTCTGCGGTTTCCTCTTGCAGCTCCGTCTCCAGCGCCCTGCGCTCCGCTTCGCGCGCGTCCGCCTCCATCATGCCCTCGAGGATCTTGTCCTCGCAGGCGCGGATCTCCTTCTCCGCGAACTCGATTTCATGCTGCAGCGCGCGGTACTGGTCGTTGGTCTTCACCGCCAGCGACTGCTCGCGGTATTTGGAGATTTTTTCCTGCTGTGCCTGGATTTCATGCTCCAGCTTGCGCCGCATCAGTTGCAGGTCGGCGTGACCGGCCTGCGTTTTTTCGATCTTGCTGCGCGTTCCGGCCAGTTGGGCTTCGATGGCGGCCACGCGCTTGGGAAGGGCGGAAATTTCCTCGCGCAGGCGCGCGATTTCATGGTCCGCTTGCTGCAGGACGATCAGCTTCTCCAAGTCCGGGTGCATGGCTTTTGGGGCGCGGGCAGGGGCGCAGGCCGCCATTGTAGCACTTTACCGGCCTGCATCCGGGCTCCTCCGAGCGCCGCGGCGCAGTGTAGACTCACTTCTTCGCCGTGCCGCGCCGGAGGAACCGCTTGCGACCTGGACCCAGGATGGTTGCCATCGCCGCCGTGCTGCTGCTGGCCGCGCCGCTTGCGGCGCAGGTCGCGCCGGCGGACCTGACCCTGGAAGCCATCTTTGCCGGCGGCAGCATCACCGGCCGCCCGCCGCAGACCATTCTTTGGAGTCCCGACGGCTCCAAACTCTCCTATCTGCTGCGCGACGACCCTGGAGAAAACGGGGCGCTGTGGCACGTGGACCTGGCCACAGGCCGCGTCGATCCTCTGGTGCCCACGCGCAAGCTGGCCACGCTGGCGCCGCCGCTTTCCGCCGTGGCCAGCGAGCGCGAGCGCGAGCGAATTACGCGCTACGACGTTGCCGGCTACCACTGGGCGCCCGGCGGCAAGCACATCCTCTTCGACGCCCACGGCCAGCTCTGGCTCTACAGCCTGGACTCCGGCACCGCCGTCACCGTGCTCGCGGAGAAGGTCTCCGACCCGTCGTTTTCTCCCGACGGCAGCCGCATCGCCTACGTGAAAGAGCGCAACCTGTTCGTGCGCGAACTGGCCCGCGGCCGCGAAAAACAGCTCACCGAGGATGAAAACCCGAACCTCATGAACGGCGACGTCGATTGGGTCTATGCCGAGGAGCTGGACGTGCGCCACAACTACTTCTGGTCGCCCAACGGGGAACAGATCGCCTTCCTGCAGGTGGACCAGAGCAAGGTGCCCGAACATCCCATTCAGGAATTCGGTCCCGCAAGCTCCAAGGTGGAGCTGCAGAAATATCCCAAGGCTGGAGATCCCAATCCCGCGGTGCGGTTGGGCGTGGTCTCCAGCCGCGGCGGCGGCATCCGCTGGGTGACGCCGGTGGAAGAGGGCGACTTCTACGTGCCGCGCTTCGGCTGGGTGCGCGAAGGCCTGCTCTGGGTCCAGGTGCTGAACCGCGCGCAGGACCAGCTCGACCTTTATTTCGTGGACAGCCGCTCCGGCAAGTCGCGGCGCGTGCTGCAGGAGACCAGCGACGCCTGGGTGGAAGTCCACAACCACTTCCGCGTGCTGGCCTCCGGCGAGCGCTTCCTGTGGTCGAGCTGGCGCGACGGCTACACGCACCTCTATCTCTACCGCATTGACGCTTCCGACCCGCTGCGCGCCGAGGCTGTGCTGGAGCGGCAGCTCACGCGCGGCGAGTTCGACGTCGATAGCGTGGACGCCGTGGACCAGAACTCCGGCCGCGTGTACTTCACCGCCAACCGCGGTGACGCCCGCGAGCAGCACCTGTTCAGCGTGGCGCTCGACGGCACCGACCTCAAGCAGCACACTGAGGCGCCGGGAACGCACCGCGCGCGGTTTTCTCCGAACGCGCGCCACTACGTGCTGGAGTCGTCGTCGCTGCTGGAGGCGCCGCGCTTCGCGCTTTGCCAGACGGGCGGCGGCTGCCGCACGTTTTGGGCTTCGCGCTCCGCTGCCGCCTATGAACTGATCGCGCCCAAGTTCGCGGACTTCCGCGCCGACGGCGGCACGGTGCTGCACGGCGCGCTGCTGCTGCCGCCGGGCGAGAAGAAAAATCCGGCGAGCGTTCCCGTCGTGCTCTATCCCTACGGCGGGCCGGGCGCGCAGACGGTGCGCAATGCCTGGGGCGGCACCACGTTTCTCTTCCACCAGTTGCTGGCGCGCCGCGGCATGGCCGTGCTCGAGGTGGACAACCGCGGCATGGCGGCGCGCGGCAAGAAGTTTGCCGCCGCGCTCAAGCGCAACCTGGGCGCGGTGGAGCTGCGCGACCAGCTCACGGCGCTCGACCAGGCCCTGGAGCGCTTTCCCGAGCTTGACGGCAAGCGCGCTGCCATCTGGGGCTGGAGCTACGGCGGCTACATGACGCTCAACGCGCTGACGCGCTCCGAGCGCTTCCGCGCGGGCGTGGCCGTGGCGCCGGTCACGGACTGGCGAGCCTACGATTCCATCTACACCGAGCGCTACATGGGCCCGCCCGCGGAAAACGCCGAGGCCTACCGCAAAAGCTCTCCGCTGTTTTTTGCCGGTGAGCTCGAGGGCAGGCTGCTGCTGGCGCACGGCACCGCCGACGACAACGTCCACCTCGAAAACACGGTGCGCATGGCGGACGCGTTGATCAAGGCGGGAAAGCAGTTTGACCTGATGCTCTATCCGCAAAAGACGCACGGCATCGCCGGCGCGGAGGCGCGGGTGCACCTGTTCCGCCTGATCCAACAGCACCTGGAAAGGGAGCTGCTCGATGGCCGGTAAAGATTCCGCAACGGCCACTCCGCCGCGGCGGACGCTGGGCGACTTCGAGCTCACCATCCTTTCCGACGGCGACTACCGCTCCGATGGCGGCGCCTTTTTCGGCGTGGTGCCCAAGGTGCTGTGGGAGCGCAAGATGCCGGCGGATAACAAGAACCGCATCCTCGCCGGGCTGAACTCGCTGCTGGTGCGCACCGGCGACCATACGGTGCTGATCGAAACCGGCATCGGAGAAAAACTCTCCGAGCGGCTGGCCCGAATCTACTGCCACCAGCCGCGGCTGCTGGAAAGCCTGGCGGCGGCGGGCGTTGCGCCGGAGGAGATTGACCTGGTCCTCAACACTCACCTGCACTTTGACCACTGCGGCTGGAACACGGTGCGCCGCGGCGAGCGCCTGGCGGCCACGTTTCCTCGCGCCAAATACTACGTGCAGAAGGGCGAGTGGGAGCACGGCGCGCGGCAACTGGAGCGCGACCGCATCAGCTACCGCAGCGAGAACTACGACCCGCTGATCGAATCAGGGCAGATGGAGCTGCTCACAGGCGACCGCGAGATCGCGCCTGGCATCTCGGTGCGCGTGCTGCCCGGGCACACGCGGCACATGCAGGCGGTGATGATTGAAAGCCGGGGCCAGCGCGCCTGCTACATCTCCGATCTCATCCCCACTACGGCCCACCTGAAGCCCACCTGGGTGATGGCCTACGACCTGTTTCCGCTGGAAACCATCGAGAACCGCAAGCGGGTCTATGCCGAGGCTGTGCCCGGGCGCTGGCTGATGGTGTTTACGCACGACCCGGAGACTCCTTGGGCGTATCTCGAAGCCGACGACGCGGGCGGGCTGGTGGCGCAGCCGGCGGATTAGGGCCGGGGGTACCCCCCCCTCCCCCCCTGTTCTACTAAATTCGCCAGAATCAACACCTTAGAAAATCGTCCGGATAAAATAGCCGCCATCAAGGGGTTAGGGGCAAAATCGCCCAGACAAAGGAGTTATCTCTAAGAGATAACAAATACGAAACAAGTATATCATATTGACGCAAGGTGTCAAGAGGAATTTTTTGGGGTTGCGGTCTCGCGCCCTCCTTCCGCCTGCGGTCGCGGGGCGACCTTCGGCTCGGTCGGGCGCGGGGGTTCGGGGCCGGTTTCCCAGGGCTTGCTCGTCCGCCTGCGGCGGACTCGCCGCCCTGGGCTATTCTCTGTCGCCCCTCCGGGGCTGCGGCGGGGGGGATGCGGGCGGTGCGTCAGCGCCCGTAAAGCCGCGCTGCAGCGGACAGTGAATGGCCAGCGGGGAAGACCGCGGGAACTGAGTTGCTTCCAATTTCATCGGTTCTCCGCCGTTGCGTTCGACACTTGAGCCTGAGCGCGTTCTGAGATTACTTTGACCCAGTCTCCCGCTGCGGCCGCAAATCCCCCAAATCGGGCCCCAGGGAGCGCAATGACGCATTGCGTCGCTTTGCTCTGTGCCTCAGTCGCTTTACCTTCACTCAGAAGTACGGCGGCTTCGACCATGAACAGTGCATAGCGGTCTGGGATATGTTGTGGTTGACACTTATTGAACCACTCTCGCGCGACAGTGGCGTTCCCTTGGATCATAGACTGGAAAAAAGCCGCATCGAGAGCGATACCAGACTGCACGTTCGGCGGACATTTCGACCTCCCTTGGATCGCTGCTTCCAGGTATTTCTCCGCCGCATCGAATTGCCCCCGATCCATTGCGGATTCGTAAGCTAGGATGCTAGCCAAGAGATCGTCGCCAGAACCATTTTGGGTAGCAAGCGCCTTTTCAAGGAGAACGGAGTCCCACTCTCTCGGCCGTTGACCCGCTAGTGCTGACGCGGAAATTGAAACAAGGGCACAGGACCGATCGGCCTCTGCAGTTTTTCGCATTAGCTCCCATACCCTCGCCCCATCAGAACGATAGAAGCCGGGCATCGGGATGACGCTAAGTGCTCCGATAGAGAAGAATGCGATGCCCCAAGGCGTTGCCCAAGCCGCTGCTGCAGAATCGGGCAAAATCGCGCCAAGCCCGAACGCAACACCTCCACAAATGAAGGAACTGAGGGGTCCGGCAGCCCCAAAGACCAACATGCGTCTACGAAGGTCGTGTGAACGCATCGGCACTGCGGTGACGCTCCCGCACAAGTTGAACCCGCTCTTTCGCAGTCTTAGACGGCCAGACTCGCGTCGGATTTCCACCGGGCCAAACGTAACAGAGAAGATTTGAAACCCAACAATCAACGCTCCTGCCATATGCCCAAATTCGTGCAGACTGATGGCGCCGGCCACGATGACAAAGACCGCGGTTAGCCAGACGCGCGGGTCTTCCGCGGGGATCGTGTGTATCAGAAGCAGGCCGATAATAGCCCCGCCAAGGGCAGACAAGTACAGAATGATCATCTGCCGCAGGTTGAAAGAGCCCGGATGTGCAGCCATTTCGGCCATCTGTCACCGAATAGGCCAAGAGTGTAGCTTACAACTACGGAACGCGTCAGTCCTGGCGCGGCACACCGGGGGGGTCGGGGACCACAGAATCACTCAACCGGCTGGCTGGTCAACGACTCGAAAAAGCTCTCCACCTGGGCGAGGATCTGGGGGCCGGTCTTGGATTCGTAGACGGCCTTGCGCAGGTTGGAGCCGCCGGGGACGCCGTGGGTGAACCAGGAGACGAACTGCTTCATCTTGCCCTCGGCGCCGGGCATCTCTTCCGCAATCAGCATTTCGAAGTAGGTGCGGATCATGTGGTAGCGGTCGGCTTCGGCGGGCTGGCGGTAGCGGCCGGTGGCGCCGAACTCGGCGATCTGGCGGAAGATCCAGGGGTTGGAGGCGGCGCTGCGGCCGATCATGACGGCGTCGCAGCCGGTGGCGGCGAACATGGCGGCGGCGTCTTCGGGGGTGCGGATATCGCCGTTGCCGATCACGGGGATGCGCACCGCGTTCTTGATGGCGGCAATCCACTCCCAGCGCGCCTCGCCGCTGTAGCCCTGCTGGCGGGTGCGCGCGTGCAGGGCCACGGCCTGGAGGCCGCACTCCTCGGCCATGCGAGCCAGCTCCACGCAGATGATTTCGTTTTCGTCCCAGCCGGCGCGGAACTTGACGGTGAAGGGAATGTGGACGGCGGCGCGCATGCGCTCAAAGATTTCGCGGATGCGCGGCAGGTCGCGCAAGAGGCCCGAGCCGCCGTTGCACTTCACCACTTTCTTCGCCGGGCAGCCCAGGTTGAGGTCCACCAGGTCAAAGCCCAGGTCCTCGACCAGGCGGGCGGCGTCGGCCATCACCTGAGGGTCGCTGCCGAAAAGCTGCGCGGAGATGGGATGCTCGTCGGGATAGAAGTGCAGGTAGCGCGCGGCCTTTTTGTCTTTGGCGCGCAGGACGCCGTCGGCCGAGGTGAACTCGGTCATGATGAGGCCGCAGCCGCCGAGGTTGCGGATGAAGCGGCGGAAGACGGTATCGGTAACGCCGGCCATGGGAGCGAGCACGGTGGCGGGCGCAATCTCAACCGCGCCGAAGCGCACAGCAGCGGGCACCGCCGCGCCTGCGGGCGGAGAGACGGCCGGGGCCGGAGTGTCCCACAGCTTATGCATGACCTTATTTTACAGGCCCGGCGCCTGTGCGAGAATGCCCGCGCGTGAACTCCCCATTTAGGAGGCGGCGATGTTTTCCGAGTTCAAGGCGTTCCTGCTGAAGCACAACGTGATGGCGCTGGCCATCGGATTCATCCTGGGCGCGGCCGTGGGCAAGGTGGTGACGGCCACGGTCACCGACCTGATCATGCCGCTGGTGGGCATGGTGACGCCCGGCGGCCAGTGGCGCGAGATTACGGTCGAACTGGCGGGCTCCAAGTTCCTGGTGGGCGATTTTCTGGGCGCGGTGGTGGACTTTGCGATCATCGCGCTGGTGGTGTTTCTGGCGGGCAAGACGCTGCTCCAGCCCGGTCCCACGCCCGAGACCAAGAGCTGCCCGGCGTGCATCGAGGTGATTGCCAAAGCGGCCACGCGGTGCCGGTACTGCACGCAGGCGGTGTGAGGTTCCTGGCTTTGCGCCCTCCTTGCGCTGCGGTCGCGGAGGCGACCTTCGGCACGGTCGGGCGCGAGGGTTCGGGGCCGGTTTCCCAGGGCTTGCTCGTCCGCCCGAGGCGGACTCGCCGCCCTGGGCTACAGATGTTCCGCCCCTCCGGGGCTGCGGCGGTGGAGATGCGGGCGATGCGTCAGCGCACCAGGGCAGTGGTAGGACGGTGGAGGAACCGAGAATCGTCAGCGGA
>CAYRII010000004.1:11121-29322 GCA_964424245.1 uncultured Terriglobales bacterium
CTAGTTCTTCTTCTCGCTGCCTTTGCCGTACTTGCGGCGGAAGCGCTCTACGCGTCCCGCGGTATCCACCAGCTTCTGCTTGCCGGTGAAAAAGGGATGGCAGCTGGAGCAGATTTCCACGTTGATGTTGCTTTTGTGCGTGGAGCGCGTGACAAAGGCGTTACCGCAGGCGCAGTGCACGCGCACTTCGTTGTAGGCGGGGTGAATTCCTTCTTTCATGTCTGCTGAGACCTTTCCGGGGAAAGCCTTATTTTACAGGAGGCGCTGAAGAAGCGGCAAACGCTGGGCGGACGGCGCGGGAAGGGGCCAAACAGAAGCGGCGGGGAGGTCTCCCCGCCGCTCCGATAAAGTTGGACTGAATTATTTCTTGTTGACCGCTTTCTTCAGCCCCGCGCCGGCGGAGAAGCGGGCCACGCGCCGGGCCGCGATCCTGATCGGCTTTCCGGTCTGGGGATTGCGCCCGTTGCGCGCCTGGCGCATGGACGTGGAAAAAGTTCCGAACCCGACAAAGGCAACGCGATCACCTTTCTTGAGAGCGTTGGTGACTCCTCCGAGCATGGCGCCCAGCGCCTTGTTGGCCTGGTTTTTGCTGATGCCTGCCGCCCCCGCCATCTTTCCCACCACATCGGCCTTGTTCATCGTCATCCGCCTCCTGGATTGTAAGTCTGGTATGGGTCTCCCACTGGCGGGCCATTAGGCTCCGGATTGCGGCGAATGTCAAGAGCAGACATGGCCGCAAAGCCGCTTCTGGCGCGGGTTTGCGAGGATGATACGGGTAAGCAGTAAGCTAACATCGCGAGAGTAACCAGGCCGCACGCGCGAGCTTGGACCGGGTTGCGCGCCGCCGGGGCGGAGCGTAGAGTCGGTAACTCGGCGGGTTGCAAGCCGCAACATCGAAAGGAAAAAACCCTTGGAAAGCGTACGCGAAACCGTTTGCCCGCAGTGCCAGGGCTCGGGATGGAAGCCGGTGGGCGCGACGGGCACGCGCGTGGCGCGCTGCGACTGCCGCGCCGGAGAGCGCGCGCAGCGGTTGCTGGAGCAGGCGCGCATTCCCGCCCGCTACGAACACTGCGAGCTGGCGGAGTTTGACACCGCGTTTGAAAGCGCGCACCAATCGCTGGCCGCGGCGCGCCTGGCGGCGGGCCGCTTCGTGGAAGACTACCCCGTGGAAAAGACCGGGCTGCTGCTGGTGGGCTCGATTGGCGTGGGCAAGACCCATCTGGGGGTGGGCATCCTCAAAGAGCTGATGCGCTCCAAGGGCGTCCCCTGCCTGTTCTACGACTACCGCGAACTGCTCAAGCAGATCCAGAACTCCTACAACGCTTCCGTGCAGACCACGGAGATGCAACTGCTGCGCCCGGTGTTTGAGGCCGAAGTGCTGCTGCTGGACGAGCTGGGCGCGGTGAAGCCCACGGAGTGGGTGTGGGACACGGTGAGCCTGATCCTGAACACGCGCTACAACGACCGCCGCACCACGCTGATCACCACGAACTTCCAGGACCTGCCGCCCGGGCGGGAGGAAGGCGCGCGCCGCGCTGCGCGCGAAGACACGCTGGGCGACCGCATTGGGGAGCGCATGCGCTCGCGGCTGCACGAGATGTGCCGCAAGGTGGAGATGCAGGGCCAGGACTTCCGCCAGCGGGTACGAAGCGCCAGCTTCCGGTAATCGGGTCATCCCGCCATCGAAGCATCCGACCATGAAGTGAGTGTTGGCGCGTCCCGCGCGGTGAGACAATGGCGGCGTGCTGGCTTCGGCCATTGAGTTCTCTCCCCAGCGCGACCGCGAGGCCTTCGCGGAGGCGCCCGCCGCCGCGGCCGTTTTCCTGCTGCGCGGCGAGCAGGGAGAGCCTTACGTCTCGAAGACCGCCAACCTGCGGCGGCGTTTGCAGCGCCTGCTGGCCCCGGCGGAAGAGCGCAGCCGGCGGCTGAACCTGCGCGAGCGCGTGGCGCAGATCGAGTATTCGCTCGCGGGCTCGGACTTTGAGTCGCGCTTTCTGCTCTACCGCACGCTGCGGCAGGTGTTTCCGGAGAGCTATCGCGCGCGTTTGCGGCTGCGGCTGGCGCCGCTGGTGCGCCTGAACCTGGACAATCCCTACCCCCGCGCGTACATCACGCGACGGCTCGGCGGGCGCGGGAAGTCGCTCTACTTCGGTCCGTTTCCGACGCGCGCCGCGGCGGAAAAGTTCCTGAGCGACTCGCTCGACCTCTACAAAATGCGGCGCTGCGACTTCGACCTCGCGCCCGACCCTGCCTTTCCCGGCTGCATCTATTCCGAGATGAAGATGTGCCTGGCGCCCTGCTTCCAGGGCTGCACGGACGAGAAGTACGCGGCGGAGGTGGGGCGCGTGCTCCTGCACCTCGAGAGCGGCGGGCGCTCGCTGGCCGCGGAGCTTGAGGGAGAGCGCGAGCGAGCCTCGGCGGCGCTGGAGTTTGAGCATGCCGCGGCGCTGCACGCGCGGCTGGAAAAAGCGCTGGCCGCGCGCAGCCTTCTGCCGGAACTGGTGCGGCGCGTGGACCGGCTGGCCGGCGTGATGGTGCAGCGCTCGGTGGCGCCGGAGACGGTGGCGCTCTATCCCGTGCAGGGCGGGTGCATCGCCGATCCGATTGCGTTCGCAGTGCAGCCGCGCGAAGGCAAGCCGGTTTCCATGGAGGCGCGGCTGAGCGAGGCGCTGGCCACGACGGCGCCTGCGCCGGAAAAAGTTTCGGCAGTGGAGCGCATGGAGCACCTGGCGCTGCTCAAGCACTGGTACTACCGCTCAAGCCGCGCGGGGGAGATCTTTCTGGCCGACGAAAAAGGCTCGCTGCCCATGCGCAGGATGGTGCGCGGCATCGCGCGCGTGTATCGCGGAGAAAAGGAAAAAGATTTCACCGCCGAGACCGCAGAGATCGCCGAGAAGAATCCAGGGTCATCCACCTGAGGCCGCAGGCGGGGCGCGCCGCTTGCGGAAAATGACGCGCAAATTTTCGCGCCAACGCTCGTCGATGCCGAGAAGAGTGCAGTCGATTTCCGGGGCGAGGTAGCGCAGCAAGGTATCGGTGGCAGGATGCACGCGCAGCGCCGGCGCCACCAGCAGCAGGAGCGGCGGCTGCGGCGTCAATTCGCGCCCGGGGAAGTAGCCGAACTTCTGGAACTCGCCGCGCTGGTGGTGCCAGCAAACGCGCGCCCAGTAGTCGAGGCCCTGCAGGGGCAGGTGGATGTCTTCGCCGGCCTTGAGCTCGAGGACGGCGAGGCGGCCTGCGCGCGTGACTCCGAGCACGTCAATCATGGCGCGGTCGGAGGCGGCGAAGGCCGGCACCTGGGAGTACACGCAGGCGGCGTCGAGCGAGGCGTCAAGGCGGCTGACGTCGCTGACCACCAGCGACTCCAGCCAGCGCTCCGGGCGCATGCGCCACAAAGGATGCCGGCGCGGGCCATCGGAGCGCCGCACCGTGGCCAATGACTCTACGAGCGCTTGGAACTCCTGGGCGTTGCTTTCGTCGAGAACGTTTTCCTCCGCGCCCACGCCGAACACCAGCTCGCCCGCGCGGCGGAAAGAGTCCGGCGCATCCGCCAGGCGCGCGCGCGCGAATTCCAGCCCGTGCAGGCGAAAAGCGATGTGCGCGGCGGAGAGCACAGCCACTTCCGCCTCCGGCGCCAGCGCCAGCACGCGCTCCACCGCGTCCTGAAAGCGCTGGCGCGCCGCCGCCACGTCCGGGCAGCGCACCAGGCGGGTCGCGATGTTGCCGCGGTCGGAGGTGTCCACTTCCTCGATGTCTTCTTCGCGCTCGGGCACGCGGTAGAGCTCGAACTTGGCCAAGCGGCGGTCGAGATGCGCCATGCGCTCGCGCGCCACGTCCGTTGTTCCCGCGGGCAGGAAGAGCTTCAGTCCTTCGACCACGGCGCGCCCGGCGGCGCGCTGGCGACAGTGCTCCAGCCACAAAATGCCGAAGGTGAGCGCGGCATCGATGGAAGCCTGCGATTCCTGCGCGTTCACGCCCAGCAGCGCAAACGCCGAGCGCCCGCGGCGCAAGAGGCCGCGCGTGTAGATGGGCCCGAAGGAGTGTTCGAGATCGGCGGCGGTCGTGAGCCGGTCCACCTTGCAGTCCGGGAAACGGCGCTCCAGCAGGCGGCGCAGCAGGCGCTGGAAGGCGGCGCGCGCCGCTTTTTTGGCTGCGGGAGGGCGGTGGTCGCGCTGGCGGCAGATTTCCAGTTTTCCGGGCCGCGCCTTGCCGAATGCCTGCACGGAAACGCGCAGCACGCCGCTTGCGCTTTCCACGTCCAGCACGCGGCGCACCGCGTTGCGCTCTTCCGACCACAGGTGCAGCAGGCACTTGCCCTGCCCGCTGGTGATCGAGTAGCGCGCGTGCGCGAGATCGAAAAGCTGCTCACCGTCTTCGAGCACAACGGCGTCGCTTTGCTCGCAGAGGAACTCCTCGAGCGCGCGCGCGAGCGATTCGGGTGTCATGGCGGAAATTCCGCGGATTATAGTGCAAGCAGCGCATGGGAGTTCACGAAACGGCGACCTGCGCCAATTGCCGCTCCCTCGTGAGGATGTCATAATCAAAGCGCAGGCAGGATTTGCGCTTCGTTTTCCCCGCGCGGGCGCATCCATTGCCTGGAACTCTTACATGGCCTCTGAGACAACCAAGTTCTTTTTCGAGCGCTACGGTCTGACCGAACGCGACCTGGAGCGCTACCTCGGCGCCGCGCTCACCGCCGGCGGCGACTATGCCGATGTTTACTTCGAGTACGGCTTCACCACCAGCATCAACCTGGACGAATCCATGGTGAAGTCGGCCACGCAGGGCCTCTCGGCGGGCTGCGGCGTGCGCGTGATTTCCGGCGAGCGCACCGGCTACGCCTACACCGACGACCTCGACCCGGAGAAAATCGTGCAGGCGGCGCGCACCGCGGCGCTGATCGCCAGCGGCCCGGCGAAGACGCCGGTCGCGGGGCTGAAGGCCGTGGCGGGGCGCAGCCTCTATGCGGTGACGACGGCGGCGGAAGAAACCGACCTGGCCGCGCGCCTGGAGCTGGTGCGCCGCGCCGACCGCGCCGCGCGCGCCTACGATCCGCGCATCCTGCAGGTGCAGGTGAGCTACGGCGAGGAGATGCGGCACATTCTGGTGGCCGCAACCGACGGCACCCTGGCGCGCGATTTCCAGCCGCTCTCGCGCTTCAGCGTGCGCTGCATCGCCAAGCGGAACGGCACCTCGGCCCGCGGATCCTCCGGCGGCGGCGGCCGCGTGGCTCTGGACTTTTTTCACAGCGAGAAGACGCCCGAGCATTTTGCCTCCGAGGCGGCGCGCCAGGCCATTGTGCAACTGGACGCACGCGAAGCGCCCGCGGGCGAGATGGAAGTGGTGCTCGGTCCCGGCTGGCCGGGGATACTGTTGCACGAGGCCATCGGGCACGGCCTGGAGGCCGATTTCAACCGCAAGAAGACCTCGGCCTTTGCCGGCATGGTGGGACAGCGCGTGGCCAGCGACAAGTGCACCGTGGTGGATAACGGCACGCTGCCTTCGCGGCGCGGCTCGCTGAACGTGGACGACGAAGGCTCGCCCACGCAGAACACGGTGCTGATCGAAAAGGGAATTCTCAAGGGCTACATCAGCGACAAACTCTCGGCGCGCCTCATGGGCATCGCGGACACGGGCAACGGCCGCCGCGAAAGCTACGAGCACATTCCCATGCCGCGCATGACCAACACCTACATGCTCTCCGGCGAGGATGCGCCGGAGGACATCCTGCGCTCGGTGCGCCGCGGCGTCTTCGCCGCCAACTTCGGCGGCGGCCAGGTGGACATCACCAGCGGCAAGTTCGTCTTCTCCGCCTCCGAGGCCTACCTGATCGAGGACGGCCAGGTCACCGCGCCGCTCAAGAATTGCACCCTCATCGGCAACGGTCCGGACGTGCTCACGCGCGTCTCCATGGTGGGCAACGATCTGGCGCTCGACGAGGGCGTCGGCACCTGCGGCAAGGACGGGCAGTCGGTGCCGGTGGGCGTGGGCATTCCCACCCTCAAGGTGGACCGGCTCACCGTGGGCGGCACGGCGCCGCGCCAGGTGGGTACGGACTTCAGCCGCTAAGACTTTCACAGAGGAGACGCGCAGCCCCAGGTGTCTCCGTGCCGCGTAGTTGATTTCAGGAAACGCGAAACTTGCAAACGGATCTAAAACAACTGGCAGTGGACGTAGTGCGCCGCGCCACGGCTGCCGGCGCCTCGGCGGCCGAGGCCGTGGTGCGCGACGGCGACGAGTTTTCCACCGTGGTGCGCCTGGGCCAGGTGGAGACCCTGAAGGAATCCGCCTACCGCGCCATGGGGATGCGCGTCTTCTTCGGGCAGCGCGCGGCTTCCACCTACACCAGCGACTTCTCGCCTGCGGGCATCACGCGCCTGGTGGAAGGCGCGCTGGCGCTGGCCAAAGTCACATCGGAAGACCCGCACTCCGGACTGCCCGAGCCCGGCCAGTTCGGGTCGCTGGCCGGGGATCTCGAGCTCTACCACGAAGACGTCGCCGCGCTGCCCGCAGCCGGGCGCATCGCGCAGGCGCGGCGCGCGGAACAGGCCGCGCTCGAAGCCGATCCCCGCATCCAGAACTCCGATGGCGGCTCCTTCGACGCCGCCGCGGGGCGCAAGGTGCTGGCCAACTCCCTGGGATTTGTGGGCGAGTACCGGCGCTCCTACTGCGGCATCTCCGCCGTTCCCATCGCGCAGCAGGATGGCTGCGCCATGCAGCGCGACTTCTGGTATTCCGTGGCGCGCTCGCTGGCGCGGCTGGAATCGCCCGAAGAGGTGGGGCGCGAGGCCGCGCGGCGCACGCTGCGCCGCCTGGGCGCGCGCAAGGTGAAGACGGCGCACGTGCCCGTGGTCTTCGATCCGCTGGTGGGCCAGTCGCTGCTGGGCAGCCTCTTCGAGGCGGCCAGCGGAGACGCCATCTACCGCAGCGCCTCGTTCCTCGAAGGCAAGCTGGGCGAGCCGGTGGCGGGAGAAAACGTCACCGTGGTGGATGACGGCACCATGCCCGGCGGCTTCGGCACCTCTCCTTTTGACGGCGAAGGCGTGCCCACGCGGCGCACGGTGGTGGTGGAGCGCGGCGTGCTGCGCTCCTACCTGCTGAATTCCTACACCGCGAGAAAGCTCGGGCTCGCTACCACGGGGAACGCGGCGCGCGGGCTGGCGGGCAACCCCGGCATCGGCGCCGGCAACTTTTACCTCGAGCCCGGCACGCAAACGCCGCAGGAGATCCTGGCCGGCATTCCCGAGGGCCTCTACGTCACCGAGATGATGGGCTTCGGCGTGAACCTGGTGACGGGCGACTTCTCGCGCGGCGCCAGCGGCTTGTGGATTTCCCAGGGCGAGCTGGCTTTTCCGGTGGAAGAGATTACCGTCGCCGGCAACCTCAAGGAGATGCTGCGCAACATCTCCGCAATCGGCAACGACCTCGAGTTCCGCGGCTCGGTGGCCTGCCCCACGCTGCGCATCGACGGCCTGACGGTGGCCGGCGAGTAGTAGAATCCTGCGCATGGTGGAGCCCATCCTGCCCAGTCCCGGTGCTCCCCACTCCGGGCGCGATTCGCAATGGCCGGCCATCGCCGCCGGCGGCCTGCTGGTGGTGGCCGCTCTGGCCGCGGTCATCCTGCTCACCCGCCCCGCGGAAGAATCCGCGCCGCCCCCGCCCGACCAGCCCCACCCCTACAGCGCAAACCTCCAGTTCAGCGGCTTCCAGATGTCCGAGGTGAAAAACTTCATGGGCGGCAAGGTAACGCACCTCGAAGGCGAGGTGAAAAACACCGGCGAGCGCACCGTCACCGGCATCACGGTGGAAGTCATCTTCCGCAACACGCTGGCCGAGGTGGCGCAGAAGGAACTCCTGCCGGTGATGGCGCTCACCGCGCGCGGGCCTTACATGGACGTGGCCGACCTGCTCTCCGCGCCGCTCGGGCCCGGCCAGTCGCGCGGCTTCCGGCTGACCTTCGAGCACGTCTCCGCCGACTGGAACCGCGAGTTCCCGGCGCTCACCGTGGTCAACGTCTCCTTCCAGTAGCGCCGCGCACACGAATCGCCGCAACCCGGCTGCCAGAGATTAGAATGTCCCGCATGAGCGCAACCAAGGCCGTGCGCCTGACGGAGGCCGTCAAGGCGGCGGGTTGAGCTTCCAAGCTGAGTCCGGCGGCGCTGGACGCGGTGCTTGGGAAATTAGCCCGGCAACAGGATGCGAACGTGCTGGTCGGCTTTGACAAAGCCGACGACGCCGGGGTGTACAAGATTTCCGACGACCTGGCGCTGGTGCACACCGTGGACTTTTTCACTCCCATCGTGGACGACCCGCACACCTTCGGCCAGATCGCGGCCACCAACTCCCTGAGCGACGTCTACGCCATGGGCGGCAAGCCCTTGAACGCGCTCGCCCTGGTCTGCTTTCCGGAAAAAGGCGACCTCGAGGTGCTGGGGCAGATTCTGGCCGGGGGCCTCTCGAAGATGATGGAGGCAAGCTGCACCATCGTGGGCGGCCACTCCATCCGCGACGACGAGATCAAGTTCGGCTACGCCGTCACCGGCACCATCCACCCGGCGCGCGTGCTGGCCAACTCCGGCGCCCGCGCGGGCGACCGCCTGCTGCTCACCAAGGCCCTGGGCACGGGCGTGATTTCCACCGCCATCAAGCGCGGGCAGGCGGAGCCCGCCTGGATCGCCGCCGCCACGCGCTCCATGACCACGCTCAACCGCGCCGCCGCGGAAGCGATGACGTCGTTCCCCGTGCACGCCGCCACTGACATTACGGGCTTCGGCCTCATCGGCCACGCGCGCGAGGTGGCGCTGGCCTCGGGCGTCAGCCTGCGCATAAGCGCCGGCGCGGTTGCGTTCCTTGAGGGCGCGCGGCAGTGCGTGCGCGCAGGCTGTATCCCCGGAGGCCTCAAGGCCAACCGCGAGTTCGCCGAGTGTGCAGTGGAATTTGACGGCGCGGTGGAGGAAGAGACGCGCACCTTGCTCTTCGATCCGCAGACCGCCGGCGGCCTGCTGATTTCCGTGGCCGCGGAGAGCGCAGCGGCGCTCACGCAGGCGCTCCACGAGCGCGGCGTTCCGGCGGCTGAAATCGGCGAAGTGCTGCCTGACGGGAAGCCGCTGATCCGCGTAACCGCCTAGCCCTATCCTTGTTTGCCTTCGATGGCCAGCAGCAGCACGATGGCGGCCGCCACCAGCCGCCGGTCGAGCTTGCGCCCGGTGTCCGCGGAAACGTCCACGTCCATTTTGAGCACGAAGGGGTTCCACCCCTGGCGCGCCGTGCCCACCATCTGGCCGCCGGCCTCGAAGTGGAACGATTGCGGGATAATGTTGGTGAGGAAGCGCCGCACCAGCGCCAGCGCCATGCTGTCCTCGCGGATGCGGCCGATCTCCTGGTCGCCGCTGTCCAGGATGATCCACTCATCCTTGATGATGGACTTCATGCCCATGCGCTTCAGCGCTCCCACCTTCTGCTGCGAGAGGGAATCCGTGACGTCGTAGGCGGTGGAAAAATCCAGGATGTTGCGCGCCTTGATGGTGAGCAGCTCCTGCGCCATGGATTCGTCGGCGTAGAGGCGGATGTCTTCCTTCAGCTTGAAGAGCTTCTGCTTGAGGAAGCCGATCTTCTGTCCCTGCAGGTCGTAGAAGAAAAACTTGGGGGAAATATCGAAGACCTTGGCGCGCGCGTGAAAACGATCATGCTGAAAGGCGGCTGCAGGCATAAGGGACTCCGGAACCAGCCCTAACCGCGCCGGTCGCGCCGATGGTACAACGCAGGCCGCAGGTGGGCAAGGCTGCGCTCTACTGCACGCGGCTGAGGAAGTTGTCCTGGTGCGCGCTCATGTGCTGGCGCAGCTGCAGGCCGATGTCATCGGAATCGGCGAAGCCCTGGCGGCGCGCCAGGTCGTCGGCTGCGGGATCGGTTTCCGCCGCCGCCCACTCCTGCCATGAGGCGTAACGGAACGCGACCAGAAAGTCCCACGACGCCCCCTGCACGTGCTCCAAGAGTACGGTTGAGCCGGCACGCGCAATCGCCAGGTCGCGGCGCAGCACATCTTCCAGCGCCTTCTGGTGGCCGGGCAACGCCGTGTAGTGCTCCACCAGATACACGCCGCCCGAGCCCTTGGCCGCTTCCGGCACGGCCAGCGCTTTCTCCACTTCGGCCAGCGGAGGGCCGCTGGCGTAGGTGTCCGTGTGCCAGGCGTAGTTGGCCATCACGCGCTCGCGGAAGCGCGCCAGCGCCGGAGGCAGCGGGCCGGGATTGGCGTCGAGCCCGGCCTTCGCCCCCAGCGGATAGATCACCATCAGGTCCCAGTCTCCGCCCACGCGATGGCGAAACACCAGCGGCCGCGGCGTGCGGTTATCGGGCAGCGGCGCGTTGCGGTAGGCCTCAACCAGGTCGGGCAGCTTGCCCGGCGCGGCCTTGAAGAAGTGAACGCGATAAAGTTCGCGCGCGGGCGCCTCCTGCTGCTGCGCCAGGGCGGCAACAGTGAGAAAAAGTGCAGGCAGCAACAGGCACAGAAAACGGGTCTTCATGCAGCCCTCCGCGGAAAAGAAAAACACTACACCGCTCGCCCCGATTGGGCAAACCGCCGGGGTCAGCGGCGGTCTAGTTTGAAATCTGGGTGCTCAGGCAGACGTGTTCCCAGAACTTCTTCTGGGCTTGTGCATGTTCTTTGGAGCGAGTTCCTCGAGGGCCAACCACCTCCCCGGTTGCAAGCGGGCTTTTTACGTCGTAGCGCCAACCACAGCGGGAGCACTTCCAGCCCGCCATTTGGCGCCGGAACATCCCTGGAATGGGCACCATTTTTCGACGCATTCTAGTCCGTAAAAACCTGAGGGCGGCTGGCAGGCCGCCCTCGGTACTGGGTACTCGGTACTCGCAACTGGCTTATGCCGGCGCCGGACGCTCGCCTGGAGCGATGCCGGGTGCGCGGCCGGGTTCGGGCTTGAGCACCTTTTGCACCGGCGAGCCATCGTCCTTCGCGGGAGCGGCGCGCTCGGGCAGTTCCTGGCCGGCGATGATCATGCGGATTTCGTTGGCGTCAAGCACCTCGCGCTCCAGCAGCGTCTCGGCAATCCGCTTCAGCGTGTCGCGGTGGTTGGCGAGAATGTCCACGGCCGACTTGTAGCCGTTGTCCACCAGGCGGCGCACCTCCTGGTCAATCTTGACGGCGGTAGCTTCGCTGAAGTCGCGGTGTTGCGCAATCTCGCGGCCCAGGAAGATCTGCTCTTCCTTCTTGCCGAAGGTGATGGGGCCCAGCTCGCTCATGCCCCACTCGCAGACCATCTTGCGCGCCAGCTCGGTGGCCTGCTCCAGGTCGTTGCCGGCGCCGGTGGTGCGCTGGCTCAAGAACAGCTCCTCGGCGGCGCGCCCCCCCATCATGATGGCGATGCGCGTCTCCAGGTAGTCCTTGCTGTAGGTGTGCTTGTCGTCGATGGGCAACTGCATGGTGACGCCCAGCGCCATGCCGCGCGGGATGATGGTGACCTTGTGCAGCGGGTCGGAGTGCTGCATCATCGCCGCCACCAGCGCGTGCCCCGCCTCGTGGAAGGCGGTCATGCGCTTTTCCTCGTCGGAGAGGATCATGGACTTGCGCTCCGCGCCCATCAGCACCTTGTCCTTGGCCAGGTCGAAGTCGTACATGATCACGTTCTTGCGGTTCTGGCGCGCTGCATTGAGCGCAGATTCGTTCACCAGGTTGGCCAGGTCGGCTCCCGAGAAGCCGGGCGTGCCGCGGGCGATCACGCTCAATTCCACGTCTTCGTGCAGCGGGATCTTGCGCGTATGCACGCGCAGGATTTCCTCGCGCCCGCGCACGTCAGGACGGGCCACCACCACGCGCCGGTCGAAGCGTCCGGGACGCAACAGCGCCGGGTCGAGCACGTCGGGCCGGTTGGTGGCGGCAATCAGGATCACGCCTTCGTTGGACTCGAAGCCGTCCATCTCCACCAGCAATTGGTTGAGCGTCTGCTCGCGCTCGTCGTGGCCGCCGCCCAGGCCCGCGCCGCGGTGCCGTCCCACGGCGTCAATCTCGTCAATGAAGATGATGCAGGGCGCGTTCTTCTTGCCCTGCTCGAACAGGTCGCGCACACGGCTGGCGCCCACGCCCACGAACATTTCCACGAAGTCGGAGCCGGAGATGGAGAAGAAGGGCACGTTGGCCTCGCCGGCCACGGCCCGCGCCAAAAGCGTCTTGCCCGTGCCCGGCGCCCCCACCAGCAGCACCCCCTTGGGGATGCGCCCGCCCAGCTTCTGGAACTTCTGCGCCTCGCGCAGGAACTCGATGATCTCCCGCAGCTCTTCCTTGGCCTCATCCACTCCGGCCACGTCCTTGAAGGTGACCTTCTTCTGCTGCATGGAGAGCAGGCGCGCGCGGCTCTTGCCGAAGGAGAGCGCCTTGTTGCCGCCCATCTGCATCTGCCGGATCATGAAGATCCACAGCGCAATCAGCAGCAGCACCGGCGCGAAGCTGATCAGCCAGCTCGCCCAGCCGCCACCCTGCACGTCCTTCACCTTGATCACGACGTTCTTGTCGCGCAGGATGCTGATCATGTCCGGATAGTTGGTGGGAACGGTGGTGTGGAACAGCGCGTTCTCGTTGCGGTACTTGCCGCGCACTTCGGTGCCCAGGATGGTGACCTCGGAAATATTGCCCTGGTCCACCTGCGCCATGAATTCGGAGAAGTTAATCTCCCGCTCCGCCACGCCCGTGCCGCCGGCCTTTACCACCAGGTGCCATAGCAGGATGGCGGAAATGGCGATCAACACCCAGAACACGATGGTTTTTGCCGTTGAATTCACCCAACTCTCCTCAACAATACTCAGCGCCCGGACAACACCCTTCCTGGTGTTGCCGCAGCGCCCACCTCCCTTGGTTAGATGCCGTTAGGGGAGGAATAGGTCCCAAGCTTTCTTCTACCGCAATTGTACCCCGTTTGCACAGGGTAAAAGACGGGCGCGGCGTTACTTTGGTAAGTCCGAAAGTTACCCCGGACCCGATGTGGCGGCTTCCGGGCCCGCGGCCACGTAGGGCAGGTTGCGTCCCAGCTCCGGGCCGCCCAGTCCGTAGCCCACCACGTAGGACTCGTCGATCATGAAGCCGAAGTAATCCGGCTGCAGCGCGATGCGGCGCGAAGACTGCTTGTCCAGCAGCGTGGCCAGCTTCACCGAAGCCGCTCCCCGCCCGTGGATGTTGCGCATGAGGAACTCGCTGGTCACGCCGGATTTGATCAGCGCCTCCACCAGAAGCACGTGCTGTCCCTCCACGCTGATCTCCGGGCTGAAGAAGATTTCCGTCGTCACGCTGGATCCCTGCTTTTTTTCCGTGAACTCCGGCTTCACGAACTGGCACACCACCGGGATGTCCAGTTGGCGCACCAGGTCGGCCATGAAAATGAACCCGTTTTCCAGCACCGCCACCACGTGCAGCGTCTTGCCGCGGTAGTCCTCGTTCACCTGGCGGGCAATCTCGCCGACCCGCTTCTGGATCTGTTCCGCGGAAAGCAGCACCTTCAGGTCCTTCAGATTCAACTGGTCATCGCTCACTTGGCATCCTCGGTGAAGAAGGAGTTGGCGGTGGGCCCTGTGCGGCCTCGATGGCCAGTTCTTCGATCACCAGGGCGCTTCCCATCTCGGGCCCGGCACGGTGCTCCTGGGAAGCCGGGAAACCACGCATCCAGACGATGCTCGAGCCGCTGGCCACCACCGGCCACAGCCTGCGCTCAGGCTCCACCACCCGCCGTTCCTGGAGCAGCGATTTCACCTTTTTCGGGGACTTGTTGTGCGCCGGCCAAAACCGGTCACCCGCCCGCCAGTTCCGTACCACCAACTCCGGCGCCAGCGACCGGGGGTCCAAAAACCGGCCCGCATTATACCCTGCCGGGCCGCCACCGGGGCTCTGGAGGGAGGCGCGAATCACGCACCCCAGCTCCTTTACCCGCACTTCGCCGGGCACGGGCAGGCGATACTCATATCCCGCCGCGGCGGCGTGGCGCCGCCCTTTGGCCTCTTTTCCACCCGTTCGGCGGATCACAATCTCCCCGCCCGCGCGCGCCGCCTGCCACTCCCCCGGCAGCTCTGCGGTGCGGCCGCCGCGTCCCGCCGCCAGCGCCCGCACGCCTTCCACCTGCTCCAGGCTCAGGCGCAGCCCCACGCACTCGCCCAGCGCGCGCACCAGCCGGCGCTCGAGGGCCGCCGGGTGCTCCCCGAGCGCCGCCGCGCGAAAGGAAACGCCCGCCTCGCCGGCTGCAGCCGGCTTGATTTCCAGAGCCGCAAGCTGGCGTGCCACCGCCTCCTGCCAGAACGCTTCTTCGTCGCGCGCGATTTCCGCCGTCTGCGCCAGCACCCGCGCCACCCCCGGGTTGAACTCCTTTTCCAGAAGGGGAAGCAACTGCAGGCGTACGCGGTTGCGCGCATGCGCGGCATCGAGATTGCTCGCATCCTCGCGCCAGTCCTGGCCCATTGTTTTGAGGTATTCGCGCAACTGGCTGCGGCGCGCGCCGAGCAGGGGCCGCACAATCCGGCCCTGGGTGGCGCCGCCGCCCTGGGCCGCGTGTTGCGAACCGTCCGCTGCCGGTGCGGCCATCTCCGGATAAATCCCGGCCAGGCCGCGCGTTCCCGCGCCGCGCACCAGGCGCAGCAGCACCGTCTCCGCCTGGTCGTCGAGCGTGTGCGCCGTGGCCACGCGGTCGAGCCGGCCCTCGCGCAGCAACCTCCAGAACCAGGCGTAGCGCAGCTCCCGCGCCGCCGCCTCCAGGCTCAGGCCGTGCTCGCGAGCCTGAACCGGGGCGTCGCCCGCGCCGGCAAGAAAAGGGAGGCCGTGCGCGGCGGCCAGATGTTCCACAAACTGCTGGTCTGCATCCGCCGCCGGGCCGCGAATGCCGTGGTGAAAATGGAGCACGGTCAGCACCACCCCCAGCTCGCCGCGCAGCTCCAGCAGCAGGCGCAGCAGGGCCACCGAGTCGGCGCCGCCGGAGACGGCCACGCCAACGCGCTCGCCGGCGCGCACCAGCCCCCGGCCGCGGATATAGGCAAGGACTTCGTCCACCACGCCCTCATGGTACATCGCGGCAGCGTCCGCCGCAGCGTGGCGCAGCCACCCCCGCTTCGGCTACTTCACCACCTGGTTATCCGGATGGTTCCACATCACTTCGAAGACGTTCTGGAAGGCGCGCACCTGGGCGGGATCGTTGGTGAAGTGGGCGTTGTTGTCCTGGCGCTTCAGCCCCGAGGGCGACCAGTTGGCGCTGCCGTCGCGCAGCAGCGCGCCGTCCACCAGGTAGGCCTTCAGGTGCATCAGGTTGCTGCGGCTGGCTGGCTTCACGCGGATTTCTACGTTGGGCTCGCCGCGCAGCAGGTCGCTGGTGGAAGGGTCGCGGTGGCGCGCGGCGTTGGCCTGCTCGTTCTCGTACTGCGAGCCGTCGCGATACACGCGGAGGCGCACGCCCCGCCGCGCCAGTCGCCCCAGCGCTTCCGCAATGTACTTGTCGGTGAAGGCGTACATGGCGATGTCGACCGTCTGCGTGGCGCCTTCCAGCCGCATCACGTCCAGTTGCTCCAGATTCTCCGCCGGCGAGTAGTGGTTCTCGCTCGCAATTTCGCCCGGCCCGGCCCGGTCCAGCGGGCGCGCCTCACGCGTCTGGCGGTACTGCTGGTAGCTGATGGCCGCCAGCGCCAGCAACGCCAGCAGCGCCGAAGCCAGGCGCGTTCCGCGGCGCGCCATCATCCCTTGGCCTTGGCTGCGCGCCGGCCCGCGCCGCCCGCGAAGTGTTCCCATCCCGCGGGCTGCAGCGGCTTGCGCTGCCCGTGGCTGTCCACCAGCCACATCTTGCGCCCGGCAATGATCTCCCCGATGCGCGTCACCCGCGCCCCGCCGATCTTTTCTGGAACGGAGCGTTTGGCGGGAACCGTGAACAGCAGCTCATAGTCCTCGCCGCCGTGCAGGGCATAGTGCAGGCTGTTGCCGCCCGCCGGCTGGGTGGTCGGCAGGCGCGGGACGCTGTGCTCCTGCACCAGCGCGCCCACGCCGCTCTCTTTGCAGATGTGCGCCAGGTCCGTGGAGAGCCCGTCGCTCAAATCAATCATGGCGGAAGCCAGATGGCGCTCCCGCAAAGCCTTCCCGGCCTCGAGCCGCGGCACAGGATAAAAGTGCGCAGCCGCCTCTTTGCTCCCCGGCTTCCCCGAAAATCGCCCCGCGCGCAGCTCCTCCAGAATGGCCGCCGAGCGCCCCAGCGTTCCCGTCACGCAAATCGAGTCTCCGGGGTGCGCGCCCCAGCGCCGCACCGCCGTGCCCGCAGCCACCTGCCCCACCACCACCATGTCGGCCACAATGCCGCCCGCAGATTCGGCCGTGTCGCCGCCCGCCAGCTTCACGCCGTGCCGGCGCGCCAGCTTCAGCAGTCCGCGCAGGAATTCGTCCACCCAGCGCTGCGGCAGCTCCCTCGGCAGGGCCAGAGAAAGAAACGCCGCCACTGGCTCGCCGCCCATGGCCGCAAGATCGCTCAGCCCCCGCGCCAGGCAACGATGACCCACTGCATCCGGCGGGTGCCAGGCGCGCTCAAAGTGCACCCCTTCGAGCGTCAAGTCGGTGGTGATGAGCGCCTCGTGGCCGCTGGGGAGTTGCAGAATGGCGCAGTCGTCCCCGATTCCGGTACGCACGCCGTAAAGTCCGGGGCGGGGCGCGCCTGCGAGGCGGCGCAGGCGCTCGATCAGCTTGCGTTCGCTGAGTGGCAAGCCGCCATTATAGCCACGCCGCTGCTGCGCCATCGCCGGCACTTGCCGTTCGACGGGCGCGCGTTGGCCGGTCGGCGCTTCGACTTCTTGGCTTGCGGCGGATCGCTGCATTTCTTGCTGACGGTTGATTCCTGCGCGGCGGACAAATCTTTGAGCCATCCGGCAGGACGGCGTAACATCCTGATAACAAAGTGCCGCCCTGGGATTTTTTCCACAGCCCTGCTTTCCTGGGTTGACACCGTCAAAAGCCCTCTGGTAGGGTTTCCGGGCCGTTCTCAATAACAACCCAGCCTCTCTGAATGCAGCCGTTATGCGGCGGTGTTCCCGAAAGAGGCGGTACGGCGAAGCGGCCCAGCACGAGGCCGGATTCTACAAAAGAGCCCAGTCCCAAAGAGCCGAAACGGACATTTCATTTGCGCAAGCGTTTGTACATACTTTTGGTCACCCGCGACGCCGAAGGCGAGTTGCGCAAGATTCCCATTCCTCTCCATTATCTTTACGTCTTTCTGGCGGGCGCGCTCATCGGCATGATGACCATCACCGGCATGGCGGGCTCCTACTCCCGCATGCTGCTGAAGGTGGCCCGCTTTAACGATCTGCGCACAGAAAAGCAGGCGCTCACCGACCAGTACAAGCGCCTGGAGCAGGTGGCTCAGGAAAAGCAAATCCAGGTAGCGTCGCTGGGCTCTCTGGCCAGCGAAGTCACCACGCTCTACGGCCTCAAGTCTGATCCTTTGCTCGCCGGCCACGGTGCTGACGAGTTCACCGACGAGCAATACGCCGTCTCGCTGGAGCAGTTGTACGCCCTGCGCACCACCGCCCTCACCGGCGCCGCCACCATGGGCATTGAGTTCGGCCCGGCGCGCAACGCCAGCATGGCCGATTGGATGCGCCTGGCCGCCGCGCCCCACCTGTGGCCGGTCGAAGGCCGCGTCTCCGGTTCTTTCGGCGAGCGCAACGATCCCTTTAACGGCGAGGGCGCCTTCCACAGCGGCGTGGACATTTCCACCTGCTACGGCTGCCCCGTCATCGCCCCCGCCGATGGCGTCGTCATCTTCGCCGATGTCCTCGGAGGCTACGGGCGCATGCTGGTTATCCGCCACGGGCAGGGCATCACCACCCGCTTCGGCCACTTCGCCACCTTCGCCGTTGCCATCGGCCAGAACGTCACCCGCGGCCAGACCATCGGTTACGCTGGCCTCAGCGGCCGCTCCACCGGCCCTCACCTGCACTACGAAGTGCGCATCAACGACGTCCCTGTCAATCCCTATAAGTACCTGCGCACCACCCTCGCCCGCTACGGCGAACCCATCTCCGGCTCCTAGCCTCCTGCCTCCTGCCTGCTGCTTCCTGCATCCTGCCTCCTGCCTCCTGCCTCCTGCGTCCTGCCTCCTGCGTCCTAGCCTCCTGCGTCCTGCCTCCTGGCGTCCTGCCTCCTGCGTCCTAGCCTCCTGCGTCCTGCCTCCTGGCGTCCTGCCT